>NZ_JBPYCS010000009.1:0-100748 GCF_051846935.1 Virgibacillus sp. W0430 | reverse complement strand
CCAGAGAATCAACTCATTTTATTCAAAAGAAGGCTCAGTTATTTTAAACGGAAAAATACAATTAGTATATGGTATTATTAAAATATACTACATTGTACATTTTATAAAGGATTGTGGAATAGTCGATCGTTTAAACGAAACTTTCTTTATCGTTTATTAAAGTTCCAAATGAAAATCACTTTTCTTTAAATCTGTAAATAAAGGCAGTACACTGGATGAAGAAAGGCTTTGTGAATCGAATACTGATAAAGCTTGTAATAGAGAAGGATGTGCTTGAATGGGACAAGAGATTAATAGAAGAAAAACAGAACATATTCGTCTTTGTTTGACCGAGAATGTAGAAGGAGTGAACAAAACGACAGGGCTGGAAGGAATCTCATTTATTCATAACGCGCTACCAGAAGTTAATTTTGCGGATATTAAATTACATACTCAATTTTTAGACAAACCGATACAAGCACCATTTTTAGTAAGTTCCATGACAGGCGGTTCAGAGCTTGCTACACAGATCAATGTTAACTTAGCAAAGGCCGCAGAGGAAAAAGGGTGGGCTATTGCACTTGGTTCAACACGTGCATTACTAGAGAGCGATGCTCATGAGGATTCGTTTTTAATTCGAAAACATGCTCCGTCTGTTCCGTTAATCGCGAATTTGGGAGCGGTGCAATTAAATTACGGATATGGCGTTCTAGAATGTCAACGAATTGTTGATTTAACCGAAGCCGATTCCCTTGTCCTCCATTTGAATAGCTTACAGGAGGTTGTTCAAGATGGTGGCGATTTAAACTTTGATCGATTATTACCAAAAATAGAAGAAATTTGTCGCAACGTTCACGTTCCGATTGGCGCAAAGGAAGTTGGGTTCGGTATCGATGGTACAGTAGCTGAAAAGCTATACAATGCTGGAATTGCTTATATTGACGTTGCCGGAGCCGGCGGTACGTCTTGGAGCCAGGTAGAAAAACTCCGAACAGAGGATCCTTTGCGTGAGGCAGCAGCTGAAGCCTTTAATGGGTGGGGGATACCTACGAAGGATTGCATTGTTTCTGTACGCAGTCATTTACCAGATACTCCAATAATTGCGAGTGGAGGAATGAAAACTGGCTTAGATGCAGCGAAAGCAATTACAATTGGAGCTGAAATCATTGGCTTTGCTCGTCAATTGCTTCAAGCAGCAACCGAGTCGTCAGCAGCAGTAGTTCGAACAATGGAACAAATTGAACTTGAATTAAAGATGACGATGTTTGGAATTGGCGTGAGATCACTTGAGCAATTAAAAAATACAAATCGTGTTACAATAATGGGGAAATCACTGTTAGAAGAACCCGGTATTTAACGCGTTTCCAGCATACAAACAAAAAGGATACATCTAATAATATAGGTCGTGTTGACTTACTTCTATTAGATGGTATCCTTTTTTTCTCGAAGCAACTTAGTAGCAAGTGTTTTCGGTATCTAAATTACAAACGTATAAAAAGCCGTTTTTTCACTTTGGCTTTAGGGTAACGAAAAAACAGGAGGTGACATCCTGACATTGCAGTTGATGCTTGAGAAAGGAAAGAAACCTTCATTTTAATATATGATGTGTACGTACAAATCAATCTGTGCTTTATAAGGATGTTCTATGACTTGTAAAAAAGTAGTTGTTTACTACAAGTCTGCTCAATAAATGTAAAGAAGCGCATCACTGCAAGCAGGAACTATAATGCCGTGGACAATGAACGATTACCCAGATGCCATGAAAAAGTTAAGTCGTGTCACAAAAAGAAAAGCAATTGACATTGCGAACGCGATGATTGATGAAGGGTATACCGATGGCCAAGCCATTCCGATCGCAATTGAACAGGCAAAAGAGTGGGCAAGTAATGCAAGCAATAAGGAAATTGAAAGCTATGATAAAAATGCAAATGTTACGAAACGCTCCGAGCAAGGCGAAAAATATGAGAGCAATCCCGAAAGGCTCCGAGAGGCGGAAGAAGTCGTCGCCCATAAAAATGGCTGGGCGGTACAATCATCCGGAGCGAAGCGGTCGAGTAACGTATATCGCAAGAAAAAGGATGCAATTCAACGTGCAAAGGAAATTGCTAGCAATAAAGGGACAAAAATTAAGGTATATAAAAAAGATGACGCGATTCAAGAAGAAAGGTCATTTTAAATAAATAAAACTCATCATTTTAGGGCGTAAATCAAAGGAAGAGCGTGAACAATGGTTAAAGGAGAGGCTGAACTTGCCAATCTATGAAAAATAGATTGAAGATCACCAAATATCTTCGAAGATACACAGCTCCAGATCGGGGAACAAAAACTTGGAAAAGTATCTATAATCGACGTACAGCCGTTGAACGAATTAATGCGTATCTTAAAGAGTTCTTTCAATTAAACAAAGTTCGTTACAGAACAGGTAAACGAGCAAAAGTCCATTTTAGAAGTTTTGGGGCAACCTTTTAAAATTAGTTGAGGCGTTGCCTGCGGAAAGCGGAGTGGATCCGGATGGAACACAGCAGACACCAATCTCGCTTTAAATGTTTAAGTGAATATTAAAATTCTGTTCTTTTGTGATTTTTTAAAAATGGCAATTATGAAATTGACTCAAATAAATAAGAGTTGTAATACCCGAATGCTTCTCAAAGACAACAAAAGCATCCGGGTATTTTCTGCTGTTTTTCATATTATAAAAAGAACTGTATTTGAATCGTCGGTAATACGTAAGCGAGCACAACGTTTCTAGAGTAGTGTGCGCTATGCTACAATGAAACTTAGAAAAGAGGTGTAGATAGTGAAAGTCGAAATATGGTCGGATTTTGTTTGCCCATTTTGCTATATTGGCAAACGCAGATTTGAATCAGCATTAGAGCAATTTTCAAACAAAGCACATGTTCAGGTAGAGATGAAAAGCTATCAGCTTGATCCAACTACACCTAATAATGTAGAAAAAAACATACATGAGATTGTAGCGGGAAAGTATGGTTGTTCAGTGGATAAGGCTAAAGAAATGAATGCAAATATTGAACAACAAGCAAAAGAAGAAGGGCTTACTTTTCATTTTTCTACAATGAAGCCTACAAATACATTTGATGCTCATCGGTTAGCTAAATATGCGATTGCAAAAAGCAAAGGGTTGGAAATGGCGGAACGAATTTTAAAAGCGTATTTCACCGACTCCAAACGAATTAGCAATCACGAAACATTAAGCAAACTTGCTAGTGAAGTTGGATTAAATGCAGGTGATGTGGAACAAATGTTACAATCAAATGATTTAATAACAGCTGTTCGTCAAGACCAAAAGCGAGCAAAACAAATCGGTGTGAATGGTGTTCCTTTTTTTGTGTTTAATGAAAAGTATGCCATTTCAGGGGCACAGCCAATACATGTATTTAAAGAAGTACTAGAAAAAGTGTGGCAAGAACAATTGGATGCTAAAGAAGATTTAATCGCATTGGAAGAAAGCAAAACAGAAACAACATTTTGTACGGATGGAAAATGTCAGACGAATGAATAAGGATTCGATTTCAAGTGTGTAATTTAGTTTACTCTTGCTCGTTATCGAATGAAAAGCGTACAAAAGGAATGTAAAACCGTATTTCGATTGTTTGTTGTATAAATTTAGGTCGTGTATGTTTAGTAGTTGTATAAATTTACTTCATTAGATATTATGTTAAAACACTATCTAGTCGATCGATTTGACCTGATCCCAATGTTTGCATTTAACCTACTTTTAAAGGTAAAATAAAGTATAAGAATCGTTCCCTGTACGAAGTGTTAAATGAGAACGCCGTATAGCCGACCTTAGAAAAGGTCGGTATTTTTATATTCCGGATTAAGGCAAGGGTGGAGCTAGTGAATCAGAAAAAAAAGGCAAATAAAAATAGCTTAAATAAAAGAGAACGTCTACATACTGAAGACCAGTATGCATCGGTCGTTAAAGAGTTGGAAGATATTAAGTATGCACTTGATCAGTCAGCCATTGTAGCTATAACGGATCAAAAGGGAACGATACAATATGCAAATGATACATTTTGTGAAATCTCAAAGTATACAAGAGAAGAATTAATTGGACAGAATCATCGTTTATTGAATTCAAGACACCACCCTAAGCAATTTTTTCAAAATATGTGGAAAAAAATTAGTGCTGGTGAAACGTGGCAGGGTGAAATAAAGAATAAGGCAAAGGACGGCACGTATTATTGGGTACACACGACAATTGTTCCTTTTTTAAATGAAAAGGGACGGCCGTATCAGTATGTATCGATACGCAATGATATGACCGAGCGAAAAAGAGCAGAGCAAAGAAATTACCATTTAGCGTATCATGATATGTTGACAAATTTACCGAACAGGCGACTTTTTCTGAAAGAGTTAAGAAATGCTGTGCATGAAGCGGATCCGGCTGTAACAAAATTTGCTGTAATGTTTATTGATTTGGATAAATTTAAATATGTTAACGACTCATGGGGACATGAAACAGGCGACTTGATTTTAACTGCAGCAGGAAGACGAATTCAAGACGCTATTCCTTCCACAGATGTTGTTGGGAGGCTAGGTGGTGATGAATTTGCTGTCATAGCAGCAAACATACAAAGTAAACAGGATGCCGCAAAGCGAGCAGAGCAAATCGTACAAAAAATGGAAGAGCCTATGGATGTTGCTGGAAGAAACTATGTATTATCGTGCAGTATCGGGATTGCTCTATACCCAAATGATAGTATGGTCGAAGATGAGTTGCTATCAAAAGCAGACACTGCACTGTATGAAATAAAAAGTAATGTTCGGAAACGATTTATATTTTTCACAGAAGATATGGAACAAAAATCATTAGAGAGAATCATGCTTGAAAATGAATTGAAAAAAGCAATTAAACAGAACCAATTTCATTTAGACTATCAGCCAAAAGTAGATTTAGCCCGTCAAAAGCTTGTTGGGCTCGAAGCGCTAGTTCGTTGGAGCCATCCAGATCTTGGTATAATTCAGCCAAGACAGTTTATTCCAATAGCAGAGGAAACGGGGTTGATTGTTCCATTAGGAAAGCTCATACTTAAGCAAGCCTGTTTGCAAAACAAAGAATGGCAAAATAAAGGATACTCACCTTTAAAAATGGCTGTAAATATTTCTCCACAGCAGCTTGCTCAGCCAGATTTTTTGAATACAGTGAAGGAAGTGTTACAAGAGACAAAATTAGACCCAAAGTGGTTGGAACTGGAAGTGACGGAAAGCGTCATAATTAATATGAACAAATCGATCCAATTACTGAATGCGATTAAAGAAATTGGTGTACAAATTTCAATCGATGATTTTGGAACTGGTTACAGTTCATTTAGTTATATAAAACAGTTGCCTGTTGATACGTTAAAAATTGATATGTCCTTTATCCAAGATATTAATGAAAATAAGGAAAGTAAGGCTATCGTACAAGCAATCCTCACTTTAGCAAAATCGTTAAATATCCAGGTTTTAGCAGAGGGTATTGAAAATGAAGAACAATTAAAAACGTTAAATCAAGAAGGGTGTATGCATGGTCAAGGTTTTTTATTAGGAAAGCCTCTTGCGAATGAAAAACTTGAACGCTTGCTACGAGACTTTAAATAGCGCGTCAGGAATGATTTTAACCGAGCTGTAACACTGGTTAAACTAATTGACTCAATCTTGTCATATATATGTACTTGCTATTACTTACGCTTGTATGTTTGAATAGCATTAGACTGTTTATGAAATGAGGGAAAGAACATATGAATAAATGGATACAAATTGTCGCAGTTCTTATTTTAGCTTTTGGACTGGCGGCATGCAGTGACAAAACAGAAGATAAGAAGAATGAAACAGATCGTGAAAATAATGCTACTAGTCAAGAGATTGAGATTGCGGATGAAGAAGTACTGGACAACGATGAAGTTGTAGTTAATATTAATGGTACCGATATTTTAGGTGAAAAGTATAACAATATATATCCTCAAGTTAAAGCACGAGCAACTCAAACAGGAGAAGAGGTTGATCAAGAGCAATTAAAGGAACGGACAATTGATTCGTTAGTGGAAAGAGAGTTAGTAATGCAACGAGCGAAACAAGAGGGGATCGTTGTCGATGATGCTGAAGTTGAATCTGAATTCGAAAAAATAAAAACAGCGAACGGGGAAGGCTTAACTACATTATTAGATCAGTTTCATTTAACAGAGGCTGGTTTTCAAGAGCAATTGAAATTCGAACTGACGTTAGAAAAGTATACGAAGGAAATATCAGATGGGAAAGTGTCTGATGAAGAAATTGAAACGTACTACGACCAATTGAAGGAAAATAACGAAGATTTACCGGAGCTCGAAGAATTAAAGGATAGTATTAAAGCGACAATTGAACAACAAAAATCGTTGCAGGAAATTCAAAAAGTAATTGAGGAAATGAAAGAAAAAGCAACGATTGAACGAAACGTTTAAAAAAATACGGTTGATAGCGTACTGGCTAACGAGTAAAGCCGTACTCATCTGAACCGAAACAAGTGATTAAGTATGACCACTTGTTTCGGTTTTTATTTTGGTTCGAGTGGAATTTTTTCTTAACTTGCTTGCTAACTTTCTAATAACGTGTCGCTTATACTCGCTTCATCGGAAATAATTGTTACATTCGAGTGAGCTTGTAAAATGGAGGCTGGAACGAAAGGTGTTACGTCGCCATGTAGCGTATGTTTTAGTGCAGTACGCTTTTTTGATCCTGATACAAGTAGTAAAATCTCTTTGCTATCCATAATCGTATCGATGCCCATTGTAATAGCCTTTGAAGGGACTGCTTCTGATGGTTTGAAAAATTTCGAATTCGCTTGGCGTGTCATTTCATCGAGCTGAACAATATGTGTGCGCTTGTTAAAGGGCGTATGTGGTTCATTAAATCCAATATGGCCATTTTCTCCTAGACCTAATATTTGTAAGTCAATGGGACCTCTTGTTTTAATGAGCTGCTCATAGTGTGCGCATTCTTTTTCTAAGTTGGGCGCTAAGCCATACGGCAAAAACGTGTTCTCTGGGGAAATATCAATGTGAGAAAATAGGTGCTCGGACATATAGTAATGGTAGCTGTTCGGATGATCACTAGGTAGTCCGATGTATTCATCTAAATTAAACGTCGTTGCTTTTTGAAAGGAAAGCTTTTTTTGTTTATATTTTTCTACTAATTTCGCGTATAATTTAATTGGAGTTGACCCGGTAGCGAGTCCTAGAACAGGAGCTTCTATACGATTTATTTTGTCGACAACAAAGGAACAAGCTAAACTAGCGAGCTCTTCGTTGTTTTTTACGGTTATCATTTTCATGCTACTCACCTCTATATGCAATTTTACCTTGACATATTGTATATTTTACTTGGAAATCTTGATCGAGTAGTACGATGTCTGCATCTTTTCCTACTGAAATGCTTCCTTTAGTACCGTAGATGCCTAGTTGTTTCGCTGCATTCTCTGATGTTATCTTTATTATGTCGTGCATCGTTACACCTTCCATAGAAAAGAAAAATTTTGCAGCTTCGTTCATTTTCAGTACACTGCCTGCCAATGTACCATCTTGTAATGTAGTTTTTTTTCCTTTGACGGTGACAGCTTGACCACCGAGCTCGTATAACCCATCTGCCAATCCCTTTGCTTTCATTGCATCCGTTATTAAAATAAGTCGGTTACTCCCTATATTGTTATAAATAATTTGTAGCATTTCACGTGATACATGTATATTATCTGCAATAATCTCAGCATACAGCTCTGGCAATAAAAATGCTGCTCCAATCATACCAACATCTCGATGATGCAGGCTTGGCATCGCATTACATAAATGCGTAATTTGACGAACGCCATATTGCTGTACGGCCTTTTTTAGGTCAGTGTAAGCAATTGCAGAATGACCTGCAGATACTATAATGCCGTTATTTGCTAAATGGGTGATGAAGCCCCCATCCACATCATGCTCAGGTGCAAGTGTGATTGTTTTTATTTTATTGCTGGCAAGCGATTGCCATTTTTGAAATAATGCGAGATCAGGCTTAATAATATGTTCTTCAGGCTGTGCTCCTTTTTTATCCTTTTCAATAAATGGGCCCTCTAAATGGATACCAAGCATTTGAGCTTGATTTTCTTTATTAAAATAACTTCCAACATTTATTAATGCATTTTCAATATGTGCTTCCGCCTGTGTAATGGTTGTAGCTAGAAAGCTTGTTGTCCCTTCCCTTGGCAAAGCTGAAGCAATAGTGTCTATAGCTGCTTCGGTAGCGTCCATTACATCTGCCCCATTAGCACCATGAATATGGGGATCAATAAACCCTGGAAGGGCAATAAGGTTTGTTCCGTCAATTATATCGGCATTTGGAGGTAGTGAGTCATGCTCTAGAATTTCTTGAATTACGCCATCGTTGATAAGAAGGGAGCTGTTCGTTTGCATAGTACTTTCGGTATATACCGTTACGTTAAAAATAATCAACGGACGATTTTTTTTCATAGCTTTTTCAACTCCCTTTATATGGTACTGCTAAAGATGGTCTTGATGTCTAGTAGCTCATACCGACTCCGTTTTTTTCGTAGTTCACTAACATAGTTCTAATCGGTAAATTAAATGTCTCTTTTGTTGGACTGTGCTTCTTGAATGCTATGTTGCGTCGCAGTGAGCTGTTGTTCAATTGTATTTGCTTTAAATCCAGCATCTTTTAGTAAATAAACAATATTCCCGTAAACAGGTGTAATGGTTGGTACAACAAATTTAAACTGACATTCTCGCATCATCATGAGCTTTAGAGACTTAAGCAACCGTTCGTTTTTAAAGATTCCGCCTACAAGTACAAAAGGAAAACTCTCTTTCTCATGCTGGCTAACTAATTGATTGTAAAGAGCTATACCGTTACGAGCTATGAGAGAAGCTGATTTTTCAATTATTTGTTGAGCAACGGAATCACCAGCTTCAATAGCTTTAAAAACGTGTGTTGCATAGCTAGCAACTCTTTCTTTTGTTGCACTCGTATCATAAATCGTTTGAATTAATTGGGGAACTTCTGTTTTTCCTTCTGACTCTAATAAATAGTCGGTAATTGCTGTTTTTTCACCAATTCCATCGTACTGATTGAAGACCGCTTCGAGCGCTTTGTAGCCGATAAAGTAGCCGCTACCCGGATCAGAACTAACAAGGTGACCCCAGCCGCCAATTCGTTTTTCATTTTTATCCTTTAATCCGAAGGCGACAGACCCAGTGCCAGAAATGGTTACAATGCCATCATTTCCATATGTACCTGAGTAAAGTGAGGGGAGTGCGTCACTGGTGATCAGTAGCTGATCAACGTTATGTATGCAATTGCTTCCGATAAATAGACGCTTCCACTTTTCTCTCTCATGCATTCTACCTAATCCGGCCAAGCCTATACTAATCGAAATGTTTTCCGTATTGGATAATTGCGGGGAGGAGGTGATTTGTTTAATCATTTTTGTAACGGTACGAACGGAAGTTTTAAATGACGTGCTGTGGGGGTTTGTAGGCCCTGCTGTAATAGTAGAAAGCACACCTTTTTCAGTATGGTAGAGCAATGCTTCTGTTTTTGTACCTCCACCATCAATTCCAATCATATACATACCTATGCCCCCTAATTATTTTTTCTGAACGCTCCCTGTAATGCTTCACGGGTTTTATTTAAGTAAGTGACAGTTGCATCATAATTTTTCGAGGCAACTCCTGTGAACAATATATCAATAATATTTAACTGTGCAATTCTAGAAGCAGTAGCAGCACTACGGATCGTGTCAGATTCTGTTGTAGATATATAAAGACAGATGTCTACAAGCTCTGCCAGCGTACTTTTACCATAGCATGTAATACCGATTGTAGTAGCGTTTTCCTTTTTTGCATTTTCTATCGCTGCGAGCACATGACTCGTTTCTCCGGAATAGGAAATACCAATTGCAACATCGTTTTCAGTTAGTGTTACAGATGATGTTAACTGAAGGTGAGCATCTTCATAAGCGGTACAATGTTTGTTAATCCGTAAAAACTTTTGCTGCGCATCCTGGGCAATAATTTGTGAAGCGGCAGCTCCAAAAAAGTCTATACGTGTTGCTTGATGCATCGCTTCGATAGCTTTTTCCACATGTTTATAATCAAGAATTTGCAAGGTTTCCCGAATTGATTGGATGTTTTTCCTTGAAATATTTGTAATTAATGTTTTCGTATCATCATCGGGGAGTATTTCTATGTAACTGTAGTCATGTAGTTCATTTGCTTGCAGATCACCAGCAATTCGTATTTTTAATTCTTGAAAGCCCGAAACACCAATGTTTTTGCAAAGTCGAATGATCGCGGCTTGACTTGAAGCGCTTTTTTCAGCTAGTTCTTTAACAGATAAGCGAACAACTTTATCTGGGTTATTTAAAATATAGTGTGCTGCATTTCGCTCTGCGGGTTTAATTGTATGTAATGCTTCTCGTAAGCGGACTAAGCCACCATTATGTCCCATAATTGTAATCTCCTTATTTCAAATAGTATAAAGTCACTGAAACAAATTGTCAATATATATTAAATTTTTGAAATAATGTTTTAAAAATATAAAAAGATGCTAAAGTTACGTTCTCTAAAGGCATTCGTTTTTTAAACGTCTATTTGAAACATTTGGCACGTTTGACCTTTTGTAATAAAAGACTATTCATTTGTACAAATATTCGTTTATACACTATGTGAGATTAAACGACAAAAAATTAGAACAGGAATTTAAATGATAAGAAAAAGAACCATAGTTTCATCAGCTTGATGTCATTATGGTTCTTTGTCAAATGACGTTGGTGATGTAGATTGCGTCACGTATTTGTGGGTGTTATTTTAAGAAGTTAAAAAACCTCTCTTTGTATTCGTTAATTTTAGTATTGATTCCTACCGATCGCAGTAGATATACACTACGCTTTCCGCGGTTACTGCCTCAGCTTCTGTAGCTCCTCTATCCGAGTCGCTACAGGGATTTTCGGACGCTTGCTATTTCCCCAGGTGTCCGTCGACTTTCGTTCCAATCAGCTTAAAGAGGACTAATAACCTTATTGCACACACACTTCCATGCTGTTTCATTTGCATTGGATGTTTCTTTATGTTTTGTATTGTAGTTTGTGTCTACAGGTTTTCTCTTGAAATAATGTATTATTAGAAAATAAAAATGACGTTAGTGACCCTTCACATTCCTTACCAAAAAGGAATGTGATTTATCTTCACTAACGTCATATATTGTATAGCCGTAACTATTTGTCTTTTTTAATTTAGATAAAATGATGCACACAGTTATGCAAAAGAAAGTTATTATCGCTATAAGGTGGCCATAGTCTGCATTTGGTGTTTAAATTTTTCGCATGGAAATTAAACAATCGTTGTTACGCTGAACGTGTCTTTTATTTGTCTAGTTAAAGGGAATCGATACTAGAAGAAAATGATTAATTCCACCTATTTGAAATCTATCTATGTGTGCTTGTCTCGTTCTGTTTGTTGTATCCATTCTATGTTACGGATACAAAATCGGATAGAGCTTTTCAAAAAACATATTCATTTCTTCGTCTGTTCCAATTGTTATACGTAAATAGTTATCGATCGGCTTCTTATTAAAATAACGAATGAGCACGTCGTTTTCTTTTAATTGATTATAAATTGTTTCCGCAGCAACATTTGAGTGACTTGCAAAAATAAAGTTCGTCTGGGAGGGGAGAACATCGAATCCGTATTGCCCCATTTTTTTACTTACCCAGCTTCTCGTAGTAATAATTTTACGCGTTGTTTCTTGAAAGTATGCGGTATCTTTCATGGCTGCTTGCGCTCCGGCAAGAGCTAAGCGATCGACTGGGTAGGAATTAAATGAATCCTTCATACGAGTAAGCCCTTGTATTAATTGTTCATTTCCCAATGCGAATCCGACTCTTAAGCCAGCAAGCGACCGAGATTTGGACATCGTTTGAATTACGAGTAAGTTGTCATATGTTTGAATAAGTGATGCTGCTGATTGATCGGCAAAGTCAACATATGCTTCATCGACGATAACGACCGTATTCGGATTTTTCTGGACAATACGCTCTACTTGATCTAAAGGAAGATACATACTTGTTGGCGCATTTGGGTTAGGGAAAATAACCCCACCTTCCGAATTGAAAAAGGCTTCTGTTTTGAGAGTGAAGTCTTCATTTAAAGGTATTTGCTCTGTCGATATGTTAAATAACTGAGCGTATACTGGATAAAAGCTATACGTTATAGCTGGAAAGCGAATCGCTTTACCTGGTTCAAAGAAAGCCATAAACGAAAACGCGAGCACTTCATCCGAACCGTTACCAATGAAAACATTTTGTTTTTGTAAGCGATGTTCATCCGCAATCGTTTGTCGCAAATCATCCATTGTCGGAGTAGGGTACAAACGTAAATCTTGATTGATTTCATTTTTAATTGCATTCAAGACGGCAGGGGAGGGTGGGTATGGATTTTCATTTGTATTTAGCTTTACGATGTTTTTATTGAGCTGTTCCCCAGGTACGTATGGCTCTGCTCGTTTTGCAATTGTACTCCAATACTTATTCATTCGTTTCTTCCTTTTTTTGCATGTGTCTTTTGTAGAGGACGTCTTTAATATCCGAAAGAGAAACATCCATTATATTCATTAAAACGAGTGTATGGTAAATCAAGTCCGCAATTTCCCACTTCACTTCTTCTTTATCGTTGTTTTTTGCTCCGATTATGACCTCGCTTGCTTCTTCGCCGACCTTTTTTAGTACTTTATCAATGCCTTCCCTAAAAAGATAATTTGTATAAGAATCGGCAACTGGTTCTTCTTTGCGTTCTTGAATAATGCCAATAATATCATGAATGACATCACGTGAGCTTTCTTTTGCGTTGTAGACCGCATTGAAAAAGCAGGATGTTTTACCAGTATGACAAGCTGGACCTGCTGGTGAAACTGTAATGAGCAAGGAGTCCTTATCGCAATCCGCTGCAAGGCTTTTTACGTATTGTTTATTTCCTGACGTAGCTCCTTTATTCCATAGCTCGTTTCTCGAACGACTGTAGAACCATGTTTCTTTCGTTTCGATTGTTTTTTGGATGGCTTCTTTATTCATGTAGGCGAGCATAAGTACTTTTCCGGTTACATCATCTTGAACAACTGCCGGAATAAGTCCATTCCCATCAAAAGTTAAGTCGGGAATATGTATTGAATTCATTAAATTTCACCTACCGGGATGTCAAAATTCAAAAGATACTCCTTTAAATCGGATATGACAATTTCTTCATAGTGAAAAACGGAAGCTGCTAATGCGGCATCTGCCTTTCCGTCTGTTAAGACCTCACGAAAGTGATCCAGATCACCAGCACCACCACTAGCAATGATCGGAATGGAAACTGCGTCAGCCATTGCTTGGTTTAATGCAATGTCATATCCAGTTTTTTCACCATCCGCATCGATCGAATTAACAAGAATTTCAGACACCCCGAGTTGCTCGCCTTGCTTTGCCCATTCGATTGCATCTAAGCCAGAGTCGTTGCGGCCCCCATTTGTAAAAGCATTCCATTTGTTTTCTGCGACATTTTTTGCGTCAATGGCTAATGCAATTCGTTCACTGCCGTATTTTTCAACTGCCTTTTTAAGGAGCTCTGGATTTTCGATTGCAGCACTTGTAATGGAAATCTTATCTGCCCCAGCCTCTAAAACTTCATCAACATCTTCTAGGGAGCGGATGCCTCCACCGACAGTTACTGGAATGGAAAGATCATGCACAATTTCTTTAACGATATTTATAAAGGTTGCGCGATCGGATCTTGAAATATCGAGTATAAATAATTCGTCGGCAAAGTCGAGCTCATATTGCTTTGCGAGTGTTATTGGATCTGCGACATCTTGCATGTTTTGGAACTTTTTCCCTTTCACTACTCGTCCATTATCCATATCTAAACACGGTATTATTCTTTTTTTTGTCATTATTTATCCCTCCATAAGAGCTTCAAATTTTATTTTCCCATCATACAATGCTTTTCCAATGATTGTTCCGTACATATTTAATTCTTGTAAATTAGCAACATCTTTTGTTGTAGCTACACCACCAGAGGCAATTACGTTCATCGATGTCGCTTCGTTTATAAGCCTTTGCTCAGTCAAATTCGGACCTTGCAGCATGCCATCCTTTAAAATATCTGTATAAACAATCGTTTGTACACCTATATCCTCTAATTCTTTTATTAAATCAAGTGCTTTAACCGTACTTGTATCTGTCCAACCGTCAGTAGCTACATAGCCATCGCGGGCATCAATGGAAACTGCAACCTTTTCACCATGCTTTTGAACCGCTTCACGAAGAAAGGCTTTATTTTGAATTGCTGCTGTACCAATAATGACTCGCTCTACACCATTTTCCAAATAAGCATCAATACTATCCATTGAACGAATTCCACCACCGACTTGAATAGGAATACCGGTTTCCTTTGCGATATTTATAATAATCGATTTGTTGATGGAATCACCGGTTTTTGCACCGTCTAAATCAACGATATGAATGTATTCGGCTCCTTTTTGTTCCCACATTTTCGCCGTATCGACAGGAGAGTCGTTATACACCTTCTCCTGATTATAGTCACCTTGGATAAGTCGGACGCATTTACCGTTACGAATATCAATTGCCGGAAAAATAATCATACATGTCAACTCCGTAAATTTTTATAAGTACATTTGAACTGTTCACTATTATAAACGAACGATTTTCCTTTATATCAGACTCTATTTGCTAGTAGTTTATCTTTGTTTGACTCGCTCTAAAGGAATCTATGCCGGTAGCGATAATTACAGCAAGCCTTTAGTAGATGGTACCCCTTTTACACGCGGGTTTAAAGCGCTGGCTGTATCAAGGGCACGGCCAAATGCTTTGAAAATGGATTCAATCATATGGTGCGTGTTTTTTCCATACGCTACGTTTATATGGAGTGTAATTTTTGCATGGTTTACAAAAGCTTGGAAAAACTCTTCCACCAATTCTGTATCAAAGGAACCTACCTTATGTTTTAGCCCTTCAACATTGTATACGAGACACGGTCTGCCACTAATATCAAGCGAGACAGTAGATAATGCTTCATCCATTGGAATCGTAACAGAAGCATACCGATTTATTCCTTCTTTCGCACCAATACTCTCATGAAACGCTTGGCCTAGAGCAATTCCTACATCTTCAACTGTATGATGTTGATCCACTTCGAGATCACCGTCACAATGCACGGTTAGATCAAATAGACCATGCCCACTAAATAAGACGAGCATATGGTCAAAAAAACCAACTCCTGTATCAATTGTAGCTTTTCCTTCTCCATCAATCGAAAATTCAAGTTCAATAGAAGTTTCTGCAGTTGCGCGTGATATACGATGTGTACGCATGATTTATCTTCCTTTCAAATTTATAATGCATTTTATTGCTGTTCTTTTTTTCTTACGTTTATTGAGTTAGCGTGGGCGGTTAATCCTTCCATGTTCGCTAACGTCATAATGTTTTCTGAAGCGTGCTTCAATGCGGCTTCTGAATATTGAATAATGCTTGATTTTTTCATAAAATCATATACGCCTAATGGAGAAGCGAACCGAGCTGTGCCACTGGTCGGCAATGTATGGTTTGGTCCTGCGAAGTAATCCCCTAATGGTTCAGGCGAATAGTTTCCAACAAAGATCGCACCAGCATGGCGAACGTAAGATACATAATCTGAAGCGTTTTTAATCATTAGCTGCAAGTGCTCTGGAGCGATTTCATTTACAATATGAAAGGCATCCTGTAAGGAATCAACAACGATAATCCTTCCATTTTGGCGAATAGATGCTTCAGCAATTTCCTTGCGCTCAAGTGTTTCTAATTGCTTTTCTACTTCATCCTTTACTTGCTGGGCGAGTGATCGGCTCGTTGTAACACAAATCGCTGTTGCCTGTTCATCGTGTTCTGCTTGCGATAACAAATCTGCTGCTACAAATGGAGCATTGGCCGACTCATCTGCTACGATACATATTTCACTTGGCCCTGCGATCATATCAATAGCTACGTCCCCATATACCCATTTTTTTGCACGAGCTACATATGCGTTCCCTGGTCCTACAATTTTATCTACCTTCATAATTGACTCGGTACCATAGGCTAACGCAGCAATTGCTTGGGCGCCACCAACTTTATAAACACGATTAACTCCAGCAAGTGAGGCAGCAACCAACACGTGCGGATTAATTTTACCATCTTTTTGCGGTGGGGTCGTCATCGAGATTGTACCTACACCAGCAAGCTTAGCTGGTATAGCATTCATTAAAACAGTAGATGGATAAGCTGCTTTTCCACCAGGTACGTAAATCCCTACTTTATCCATCGGTGTTACTTTTTGACCAAGCATAATTCCGTTCGGCTGATTGATAAACCACGATTTTTCCTTTTGAGCTTCGTGAAAAAGCGTTATATTCTTTTTCGCATTTAATAATGCAGAACGAAATTGTTCGCTTACTTGCTGCTCTGCTTCTTTAAATTCAGCTTCGGAAACACGCAATTCATTTAAATCGACACGATCAAACTTTTTAGCATAATGGAATAATGCATCGTCGCCAGCCTTGCGTACTTCTTTAATAATACTTAATACAGTATCGTCAATGGATTCTGTATTGTTGTCCAAGTTCGTTTTCAGTTTCATTTTATAATTTGCACTTGTAACGATTTCCATCCTGATCACTCCAAAACCGATTTGATTTGTGTAATAAACTGTTGTATTTGCGACGTTTTCGTTGCAAAGCTCGCTTTATTTACTACGAGTCTCGTACTGATTTCTTCTATATCTTCAATCGTTGACAACCCATTTTCTTTTAACGTGCTGCCTGTTTCGACGATATCTACGATAACATCGGCCATTCCGATAAGCGGAGCTAATTCTACCGATCCATTTAACTTTATAGCATCAATTGTAATTCCTTTTCGATTAAAAAAGGTTTGTGCTACGTTTGGATATTTAGTTGCAACAGTTAAAGGAGAGGTGTAAGAAATTGAGTTATCTTCTAAACTGGCAACCGCAAATTTACATTTTCCAATGTTTAGATCTAGCAGCTCATAAATATCTGCCTGAGCTTCAAGGATATTATCTTTACCAACAATCCCGATATCTGCGGCTCCTTTTTCCACATATGTTGTAACATCTACAGCTTTCACAAAAATAAGTTTAATAGTTTGATTTTCATTATAAAAGACGAGCTTCCTGCTTTTTTCATGAAAATCAGGGAAATGTATTTTGGCCTTTTCTAATAAGCGAAATGTATCCTTTGCGGTGCGGCCTTTTGCCAATGCCAATGTTATCAATTTAAGCCCTCCTTGACGAGACCCATCAATTCTTTCATGTTTCGAAAAACAAAGGAATCACCATTTATCATCACTTTTTTTCCCGTTTCTAGTATTGTAATCGTGTATAGGCTCGGGATACGATCAAGCTCTTGGTTGGTTAACGGATAGGAGAGAACGGTAAAATTTTCCCCCCGTAAATCGTTAGCAATCCGTAATGCCTCTTTTTGTACGTTATTTTCATAGATAATTGTAAAATCATTCGTAAGCGTTGGGAGGTCTACTTGTTTATTCGTCCCTGTTAATAAGCCGTTAATGTCAAAAGCAAATCCGATTGCTGGTAAAGATGCTGCAAATTGGTCAGCAAGCTTATCATATCTGCCGCCCATAAGCACAGGCTTACCAACATTTTCAATAAACCCTTGGAAAATTATCCCTGAATAATAATCCATATGGTTAATTAATCCTAAATCAATAACAAGATGATCTTGAACATTATAGTCTTCAAGAATCTGATACATATTTGCTAGTTCATCAAGTTTTTCTTCCATCGCAATCGTACAGCAAATTTTGCGAGCCCGCTCGATTACTTCCTTCGGATCACCGTATAATAATGGTATTTCCTGCACCGCTTGATTTAACTGAGTGTCAACTGCTAGTCGGTCTAGAAAGGGAGCGATTTCAGGAATGTTTTTCGCTTGTATTAATTGCTTTAATTCGCTTAAATCTTGGGGATTCAATTTCAACTCTCTAACGAGCTGTTTAAAAAAGCCAGCATGACCGATCTCAATTTTAAAATGGCTTATATTTAAGTCTTTTAGCGAATGAATAGCTAATGCGATCAATTCTGCATCTACTTCTATAGAAGGGTTTCCGAAGCATTCTACACCTGCTTGTGTACTTTCCTTATTCCCCGATTGATCAACTAATTGTCGGAACACATCTAAAATATAAAAATAGCGATACTCTTCATTGAGATGCTTGCTTTTAGAGGCGATCTGCTGTGTAATCGGTATCGTAATATCTGGACGCAGAACAAGTACTTTTCCAGTATTATCAATCGTTTTAATCATCTCATCATGATTTACCGTACCGTTCATATTGGCATACAAGTCGTATTGCTCAAAGGTCGGTGTATTTATTTGTTTGTAACCATACGTAGAAAACCGATTTGCTAACGTATCCATCAAAGCTTTTCTTATTTGAAAAGCTTCTAAATTTATATTAGTATCATTAGTTATATTGTTATAATTTTGCATGAGGCATCCTTTCCGCTTTATTACTTCATCACTTTATCGTAATAAAGCAACAAATGTTACTCTTATATTGTAGTTTTTATTTTAAAAGAAGTCAATAGCTGGAGGTAGATTAATATGTTTGATTACCATATGCACAGTGATTTTTCTGCAGACTGCTCAACACCAATGGAAAGCACGATTGAACAGGCGATAAAATTAGGGATACAGGAAATATGCTTTACGGAGCATATTGATTATGAATATCCAGATCCTACAATTCGTTTTACGTTTAATTTAGATGCGTATGCCAATAAGATTAAAGAAATGCAAGAACGATACAAGGGACAGATCATTATTAAAAAAGGTGTCGAAATAGGTGTGCAGCCTCATATTCTCGACCAATATGAATCGTTGCTCCAAAAAGAATTTTTTGATTTTGTTATTTGTTCCATGCATACATGTGATAAAAAAGAATTACATTATGGAACTTATTTTAAAGATCGCAGTGCCGATGAAGCATATCGTATTTATTATGAAGAATTACTTTACTGTGTGAATAATTATAAACAGTATAGCATTTTAGGCCATTTAGATTTAGTTAAAAGGTATAAAAAGATCGATTCAGCCAAAAACTTTCATGACATAATACGTGAAATTTTCCGAGTTATAATTGCAGATGGGAAAGGGATTGAGGTAAATACGTCGGGATATCGTTATGGATTGGACGGAGCAATGCCGAGTATAGATATATTGAAACTATACAAGGAATGTGGTGGTGAAATTATAACACTAGGTTCGGATTCACATGTCCCTTCAACGTTAGCTTATCGATTTACGGATACTCTGGATTTATTAAAAAAAATAGGGTTTAAATATATTGCAACCTTTGAAAAGCAGCAGCCTGTTTTTCATTCGATTGATGGGCTTATTAATAAAAAGAGAAGGTAGTAGAATAGAGGGTTGTTCGAAAAGCTGAGTAAATAGCTGGATACTTGCTGTCGTGCTACTCACATCCATCGAAAACGGATGTTTGAGCGGACAGTCGTTGTGAACTTCTTCAATGAAAAGCACGCGCATTTATTTATTCAAGATATACGGAAGTAAGATCGTTTTATTTTGCAACTTAGAAGAAGAATAAATGGATGCTACGTGCTATAATTAGTAAGGTGCTCGAATGTGTTTAAATTTAAAAAGTGTTGCGCCAGGGATCGATAAGAAACGGGTATATGGAAAGTACGATACAATTCGTTATCTTCATTAGGGATATGAACGCATGGACTAAATTTTTAATTAATATAACAACATGCCAGTAGATATATCATATAGTAATGCATATGCGGAATAATTTTAAAGGGATGATTTAGGTGGAAAGAGCAAATCACATATATGAGGGCCTTGTAAAAATTACATCTGACGAAAATGTGATTATTGATAAGCCTCTGAAAAACCATACGTATACAAGGCTCGGTGGTACAGCAGACTTTTTTGTGACCCCTGAGACATATGAACAGGTACAGCAAATTGTGAAGCTAGCAAATATGGAAAGTGTTCCATTTACTTTACTCGGAAACGGCTCTAACTTAATTATTAAAGACGGTGGAATCCGCGGGATCGTGATGTATTTAGGGAAACTGAATAAAATTGAAGTGAATGATACACAGCTGATTGCCCAAAGTGGCGCGCTAATTGCAAACGTATCTAAAAAAGCACTTAATCACTGCTTGACTGGACTTGAGTTTGCTTGTGGGATACCTGGATCTGTCGGTGGAGCCTTATATATGAATGCAGGAGCCTATGGTGGGGAGATAAAGGATGTTTTGCTGCATACGGTAGTCGTAGATCGCCAAGGACAGTTACATACGATACAAGCAAATCAATTAGATTTAAAATACCGTACGAGTAACATTCCAAATAACGGATATATCGTATTAGAAGCCGCATTTGCTTTACAAAAAGGAAATCATGTTGAAATTAAGGCTGTTATGGATGATCTAACATATAAACGAGAGTCCAAACAACCGCTTGAATATCCAACTTGTGGAAGTGTGTTTAAACGACCACCAGGATATTATGCGGGGAAATTAATTCAGGACAGCGGACTTCAAGGTAAAGAAATTGGTGGGGCACAAGTGTCGCTCAAACATGCTGGCTTTATAATTAATAAAGATGAAGCAACAGCGAAAGAGTATATCGCTTTAATCGAGTATGTACAGCGCATTGTTAAAGATAAATTCAATGTAGATTTAGAGTGTGAAGTAAGAATTATCGGAGAGGATCCTGTGGAATAAATTGTTAATATCCCATAGGAACGAAACTAACCGCTGTTGCTCTTTTATCTTCAATTACAACAGAAATATAATCTCATATTATTTAGGGGCATATTCCTATATATTGTAAAGAGCATAAAACGTTTAAAATTAGAATGTATACTAAAAGCCTTTACCTTATGGAGGGAACATAATATGACTAACGGTGAAAACATTGTTCTAATGAAAGCTGAATTAGATGAAGTAGATTTAGTTTCTGACCTCTTTGACCAATATCGCGTTTTTTACAAACAACCATCAAATATAGAAGAAGGTAAAAAATTTCTTCTTGATAGAATGAGAAAACAACAATCTGTTATTTTTTTAGCAGTTGAAGAACAGGAAACTTCTGTAAAACCATTAGGATTTGTACAGCTTTTTCCATCCTTTTCATCCGTCAGTTTAGCAAAAACGTGGATTTTAAATGACTTGTATGTTGTTCAGTCTGCGAGACGAAGAGGAGTAGCAAAGCGTTTAATGCAAAAAGCTAAGGAGTACGCCTTAGAAACAGATGCAAAAAAAGTGATGCTTGAAACAGCTACGGACAATTACAAAGCACAACAATTATATGAATCAATTGGATATGAGAAAGACTCGGAGCATTTTTATTATAGTTTATTAATTAGACCATAGTAACGAATCTTTCTGTAACCGCGAAGCATTTGACATACAGCAAAAACCATTTTGTCTACACGTAATAATAATGTACGATTGAAGTGTTGAATAGAATTGCCTATGGCTTCAGATAGTTTACGAATTTTTTGAAGACCGCATCATGCTTTACTTTAAGTTTAAAACCTGCTCAAACAAATCCGAAAGCAGCACACTTTTAAACGCACTCCATCTCTGCATAAAAGACATTGGAGTGCGTTTAAAAGTGTGCTTTTTACTAGCAAATCTGACTTAGACGACCGTCGACAAAATTCTACAGTGATAGCACGAATCCACAGAGGTGCTGCCGTGCCTATGGGAACCGTGTGGACTGCCGTGTAAGTCCGCAAAATCAAACTGAAAAACTTGAGCATTATTACGTACATACATTATCTGGTTGACTTAAAGTTCCTTGCCGATGTTATTTAACAAAGAACTCCTAAAAGCTAAAGTGTTACTATAACTTTTAGGAGTCGAGGACTTAACTGAAATTATTTCCATTTTAAATGAAATTTTACTTGTGTTACGCAAGCTTTCTATTTGGTTGTTGTTAAAGCGCTAGCTTCTAAATCTACGTAAAAAGCTTTGTAATCGTTCGTTTTCGGAATGCTCAATTACTTCGCTCGGAGTGCCGTCTTCAGCAATAACGCCTCCATCTAAAAATACAACTCGATCTGCTACGTCAAGCGCAAAGTCCATTTCATGCGTTACAAGAACCATTGCTGTTTCACCTTCTTCAGCAATTCCACGTATAACTTCTAAAACTTCGCCAACAAGCTCTGGATCGAGTGCAGAAGTAACCTCATCAAAAAGCATAATCTTCGGTTTCATGACAAGTGCACGAGCCATCGCTACACGTTGTTTTTGACCACCTGATAGCTGACTCGGGTATTTATCAACGTGTTCTGCCAAACCAACCTTATCCAGCATTTCTAGTGACGCTTTTTTTGCAGCTTCTTTACTTTCCTTTTTTACATGGATCGGTGCAGTCATACAATTTTCTAGTATCGTCATATGTGGAAAAAGATTAAAGTGCTGGAACACCATGCCAATATCGCCACGTACCGCACGTAAATGTTTTTCGTTGGCTGGAACAAGCTGGTCTCCTTTTTTCATATGCCATAAATTATGTCCGTTTACAATAATCTCCCCAGATGTCGGTTCTTCTAATGTCATTAACATCCGAATGATTGTTGTTTTACCAGATCCACTAGGTCCAATAACTGCAACCTTTTCAGCAGGTTTTATATCTAGATCGATTCCTTTTAATACGTCAAAATCTCCAAACGATTTGTGTACGTCCCTAAACTTTACGATCGGTTCTGTCATCAAAATTTCCCCCTTTATGTTTCAAGTGGCTTGCTGCCATTAGGTGCTTTTTTGTCGAAGCGACGATTCATCTTTACTTCTAGTTTGTTAACTAATAGTGCAGAAGGATAGCTCAGTACAAGAAATAATAAAGCAACAATTGTAATAGGCTCTAAATATCTAAAGTGCTGCGCTCCATACTCGTTCGCTAAGCTTAAAATCCCAAGTACTCCAACTGTTGATGCTAACGGTACTTCTTTAAATAAAATAATTAAATAATTCCCAAGCATCGGTATAGTTGGAGGGACAGCTTGTGGTAATATTATCTTCTGCCATTTTTGCCAAGTTGTAAAGTTAAGCGCAGTAGAAGCTTCCCACTGCCCTTTATCTACAGATTCGATTCCTGAACGATACACTTCACCGATATATGTACTCGTATGAATTCCAAGTCCAAGGACAGCACATGTAAACGGATCTAATGTTACTCCAATGACTGGAATCATTGGCCAGCCATAATAAAGGAAGAACAACTGTACAAGTGGAGGGGTCGAACGAATAAACTCCATCACCCAAGTTACTAACCAAGTAAACCATTTAATCGGAACTCGCCTTAAGATGACCCAAACGAAACCAAAAATCAAGGCAAATAAATAACAAACTACAGTAAGTGAAAGGGTAATCCATAGCCCTTTTGAAACTAATGGCAGGGCGTCAAAGAATACTTCCCATTTCCAGTTCATGGACTAGCAACCCCCTTCTTGGATATTTCCTCTGCTTTACGTGCAAGCCAGATGAGTGGTAGTGCAAGAATGAAATAAAATATAAGCACTAAAATATAAACGGTTGGCGCCATTGATAAATCAGCGCTACGTAACAGGTCTCCATGGTATAATATATCGTGCATACCTATTAAAGAAACGAGTGAAGTCGCTTTCAACATTTGAATTAAATAGTTACCAAATTCAGGAAGCATCATCCGGACCGCCTGTGGAAAAATAACGAGTCGCATGCGTTGGAAGCTTGTCATATTTAAGGCGATCGAAGCTTCAGTTTGTCCTTTATCAACAGCAATAATAGAGCCACGAACAATTTCTGACATATACGCGCCATAGTTTAATGCAATAGCAAGGACACCAGCAAGTAGGTTGCTTCCAAGATCAAATCCGAACAGCATAGGAATGGCATAATATAACCAGAATAATTGTACGATTAATGATGTACCACGGAAAACCTCAACATAAAATACTGTAAATTTACGGAGGATAGGGTTTTTAGACAGTCGACAAAGACCGGCAACGAAAGCAAATAAATAACCTAAAATTGCCGATAGTATAAGTACAATGACGGTTATTTTAATACCTTTCATCAAGACGGGAAATACTTCTACTATAGCACTAATGTTGATCACCCCTTTAAAGTTTATCCATTCTCCTTATCTATATCACTATGAAAATATAGTGCTAAATAGTATCTGCAACGAAATAAAAGTATGATTATTTTTGTATGTTGACGATAATTCTTAAAAAGAACAGGGTCTTCCCCCCTTAGGAGGGAGGTCGACCCTGCTGAGTCTTCCTTATACTATTTTACTTGCAACTTAAAATTCGCCGTTACATACTTTTTCTGTCGTTACTTCATCTTCAACTGCGTTCATTGAAGCGCTAAAATAGTTAGCTTCTAACAATTCAGCATAACGATCAGATGCTTTTAATTCAGCTAGCTTTTCGTTATATGCTTCGCGTAAATCATTATCATCTAAGCGAAATGCAGCTGCCCCATAACTCGGTACACCTTCAATATCAGGCTGTTCAAAGTCTTCAACGAACTCAAGCTTATCAGAACCTAAAGACTCGTATGCCATTTTGATCGTCATTTCTGTACCAGTTGTTGCGTCTGCACGTCCTGACTCAACCGCAGACAATGTCGCAGGAATGTCTGGTGCGCTTTGGATCTGTTTTGGATCTACACCTTCTGACTTAACAAATTCATGCTCTGTTGCTCCTGCCATAATAGACACTGTAGCATCTGGATTGGCAGCAATATCTTTATAGCTGTGTAAGTCAAGTGGGTTTCCAGCCTGTACAATCAAACCTTCACCATATTTTACTTCCGGCTCACCAAAAGCAACGTTTTCACAACGCTCAGGGTTGATTGCCATAGAAGCAGTGATGATGTCGTATTTATTTGCTACTAGACCTGGGATGAGCTGACCAAAGTCTGCCAAATGCCCTTCAACTTCGTCTATGCCTAGCTCGTTTAGCACAGCTGTAGCGACATCAACAGCCACACCTTTTAACTCGCCATCTTCTTCATAAGCGTAAGGCTTCTCATTTGCGAACCCAACAACGATTTTACCAGCATCCTGTAATTCTTTAACTCGTTCGGATACTCCATCATCAGCCGCCGCTTCTTCGTTATCTGTTTCTTCTGTAGCGTCAGCTTTTTCCTCTGTGCTATCTGCTTCCTCTGCACCGTCATCTGTGCTTGCATCGTCCGATGAACCACATGCAGCAAGTAGTGCAAATGAAAAACATAATAGTAGTGCCAATAATAGCTTTCTCATTTAAACAATGACCTCCCTTTGATTTTGAGAAATACAACGTACGGTAAGTACAGTTTTATGTAAAAAAACATAGCTCTATTTATCTATGAAAGCTATGAATGAAAAGGAAAAAACTTACTCAACGTAGTTGTACTATTCATAATATAGGTAATTAATTGTAGATTCAAACTCTATATTTGGCGTTATAAAGCTATTAAGTTTCTTATTCATTCGTATACCTAAAATAAAATATTGTTTGCTAAGAAATGCTCATCAATGATTAATTTACCTTCAGTATACTTCTGAATTATTATAAAAAACAATATATTCATTCAATTTATAACTATTAATTTTGTAAGCGTATGCATTGGGGTTGTTTTTCGAATAAATTATTTTGTTTCACGTTTGTCATGAAAAAAGCTAAATTGCGTAAAAAATATATTGATAAAAACAAGTAAATATACTATTTTAGACGTATTGTAGTTATGAGAAGCGCGTAATTGGATGAATTGAAAGGGGGGATTGGAACGTCATAAATTAACACAATCAAATAAGTGAATCAATCGTTACTATTTCAATAGTAGACAAAGCATTTGGAAATCGATACGATAGCAGTATAAAAATTAAAGTTTATTCGATTTTGCAAGGTGAATTAGTGGATATGAGCATTTGATCACCTAGATGTATAACGACTAATGGGAAAGATACCTACTCATATCGTACAAGGAGGAATACAGGTGGCTACCTTAGTAGTAAGTATACTATTAACGTTAATTATTTTATATTTATCTTTATTAACTATTTCAAAAGGATATGCATTTAAGCATACGGTAGATCCGATTGATCCAGTGGAGGAGCAGGATCATCAGGAGAAGAAGGGGTATTAGAATTAACAAAACGCTCGGATATAAACGGTTGTACGCCGTTTATATCCGAGTGTTTGCTCGTTAAATGCACCGAGCAAATCGCCGTTAACTAATCTTCTTCTGTTCATTACGCTCCTGCTCATCTTCCCAAAAAGTAGCATTTTTAATACCGAGCTTCTGTGGATTGAAGGTTAGCTTTTTTCCAGTTTTTATTTGTGCCTCGTAATCTTTTAACGCCGACATTACTGGCCTAAACAAGAGGACGAGAGCGATCATATTCATCCATGTCATAATTCCTAAGCCGAAATCAACTAAAATCCATGCAGCATCTGATGTGCGAAGGCACGTAATGAATACGGATGCAAGCATAACGACCTTTAATGCGGCCATCGGCCATTTCGTATTTCGATTTTTCATTAAGTATACAACGTTTGTTTCTGCCATATAGTAAAATGCCATTATCGTAGTAAAAGCAAAGAACAGTAATGCGATTGCGATGAATGGACTGCCGAACCCGGGTAAAATACTATCAACAGATAACTGGGTAAAACTTGAATCTTCTACTTCACCGGCTTGATTGACGATATAATTGCCATTATCGTCTTGCACATTATAAATTCCAGAAACAAGAATAATGAATGCGGTTACAGAACAGACGATAATTGTGTCAATGTATACCGAAAACGATTGAACGAGTCCTTGCTCAACAGGATGGTCTACTTCAGCGGCTGCAGAGGCATGTGCCCCCGTACCCATGCCAGCTTCATTGGAGTATATTCCACGTCTAACACCCCAAGCGATAGCAGCGCCGACGAGTCCGCCAAACGTTGAATCTAATGCAAAGGCACTCTTGAATATCAAGCCAAATACTGCTGGTACTGCATCAATATTAACAATCATAATTATAAGCGCTGTAATAATATAAGCGACAGCCATAAAGGGAACAACTACTTGGGCTACATGTGCAATTCGTTTAATCCCACCAATTATAATAAAGCCTAAAATAAGAACGAGAATAACCCCTGTAACAATACGGTTCATCCCAAATGCGTTTTCAAAACCAAGTGCAATGGTGTTCGCTTGTAATCCAGCATCAAAGATACCGACTGCCATGATCGTTGCAATGGCAAATAAAACACCGAACCAGCGTAGGCCAGTTCCCTTTTCAATATAATAAGCGGGACCTCCACGAAATTGTCCATCGACTTTTACTTTATAAATTTGTGAAAGCGTGGATTCCACAAATACGGTAGCCGCTCCAAAAATAGCTACGATCCACATCCAAAAAACAGCTCCAGGACCACCGAGCGCGATTGCTGTAGCAACACCCGCGATATTACCAGTACCGACACGTCCGGATAATGCAAGTGTGAATGCTTGAAAGGGAGAAATTCCACTTTCTGAGCTCTTGCCTCGGAACATTGTTCTTACCATGTTTTTGAAATGCCTAACTTGTGTAAAGCGCGTCATAATCGAAAAGATTAAACTACCGATCAATATAAAGTATGTTAATGGCGATGCCCATAATAAATCTGTAATTTTACTAATAAGCTCCAATGTAAATCCTCCTCGTATTGTTGCTCTGTTTTTAAATACGTTTAATGAAAAATGAACTTTCAGTTATCATGACTTTTCTGATAACTCTCTCGAAGAAGGGTGCCGCCCGGTGGTTATACCGGGAGGCAAAGGATTAAATATTGTTTTTATTAGAAGAGAAAGAACGCTGCTTCAATCTCTCGCATGTAAACGGCTATTTTACGCCAACTGTATTTTCAATATGTTTAAACGCTTGTTTTAAATCATCGATTAAATCTTCAGCATCTTCAATTCCAGTCGAGTAACGAACGAGCCCTTCTGGAATCCCCATAGCGAGTCGCTCTTCCAGTGTACATTCAGCATGGCTTGTTGTATGAACCGGTCCAATCGTTGTTTCAACGGCTCCAAGATTCGCAGCTAAATGCGCATGCTTTAGTTTTGGAAGAAATTCATACACAGTTTCGAGACCGCCCTTTAATGAAAAACTGAGCATCCCACCAAAGCCTGACATTTGCTTTTTAGCAAGCGCATGCTCGCTGTCATCTTCTAAGCCTGGATAAAATACCTTTTCGACAAGCGGCTCTGTTTGTAAATAGTTTGCTACGGCCAAAGCATTTTTGTTTTGCTTCTCAATCCGAATTTGTAATGTTTTCATTCCACGGATGAGTGAATATGCAGCAGTAGGATCTAGTGGTGCACCAGTAATCATACGATATTCATATACTTTGTCTACGATATCTTTTAGGCCGCATAAGACACCGCCAAGTGCATCTGCATGTCCACCCAAATACTTTGTTGCACTATGTACGACCAAGTCAGCACCAAGCTTTAACGGCTTTTGATTAATTGGTGTTGCTACTGTGTTATCTACAACGACAAGCGCGCCAACGTTATGAGCAGCTTTAGATAAGCGGGAAATATCATTAATTTTCATCGTTGGGTTAGTTGGTGTTTCTAAGTATAGAAGCTTACACCCTTTATTAATTTCTGCTTCAATTTCCTCATGATCATGTGTTTCGCATAAAGCTACTTCAATGCCAAAGCGTGGCAAAATGTCTAGGAACAAACGGTTTGTACCGCCATATGTATCTTTTACAGAAACGATACGATCTCCTGGTGATAAAAGTGCAAACATCGTGTCATTAATTGCTGCCATTCCAGTTGTAAAGCTGACAGCAGCCTCTGCACCTTCTAAAACTCTCACTTTTTCTTCAAATGCTTCAACTGTCGGGTTATTGTAGCGGCCATAGACGTACCCAGATTTTTTACCTTCTATTACGTCCGACCATTCTTCAACATTGTCATAACCAAAGACAACACTGCTTACGATAGGGACTTGAGTGGCTCCACCAATAAGGCTTTTTTCTTCTCCACCCCAGATTGATTTTGTAGAATCTTTCATATTCATTCATCTCCTCATATGGTATATTTAGGCATTAATCTTAAGTTTATTTATTCTAATTCATTTTTAAATTATGCCGACTTTATAACTCGGTTATCTTACGCTTCAGGCGGACGCTTTCCGCGGGCATGGCTTGAGCCGCCTCGCTCGCAAAGGTAGATCGCTGTGGGGTCTTAAGACGCATGCGTATCCGGCAGGAGTCGCCGCCATCCGTTATAGGTAACTCAGTTTGTGCTCTGATTTGTAAATGAATGACCTGTATCATATATCAATCCCTTGGATGCTTCGTGATGTACCTATATAATGGTCTTAGGATCTAGGACAATTCCAATTCTTATTCGCCTTGCAGTATAACCGCAATAAAATGAGATTTCCCAGTGTACGTTTTGACCTTCAAACACGCAGGCTGTACACCTTGATATTCGAACCTGGATGTTAGTAGGACCAGTGTGGCTTTCGATACAAGGATCGTACGTATAAACAAGGCTGCTGATCAGCGTTCGCATTTGTTTCAAGATAACTTACTTTTTAATTATCTTTCTCTTTCTCTTTACATATCACCGCAGGTCTTTCCATCTATTCGCTCAAACGATGTTCTTAATGTCGCTTTCTTGTGTAAAAAGAAGGCGCAAATTCAATAGCAATTGAAAGTTTACGCGAAAAGTAATTTTATTTATTTCGGAATCGGCAATACGGTCGTAGCTTTCACTTCCTCATAGGATAGACACGTCTGTATACTCGAAATGTGTGGAAAAGAACTTATTTTATGCCGTATAAAATTCTTTAAGTCCTCGGTATTTTTAATCACCACCTTCAATAAATAATCGTGCTCACCAGTAATATGATGACATTCGATGATCTCAGGGAATTTTCGGACAGCGCTTTCAAATGGTTCTAACTCCTTCGTTTGATGTGCAGATTTTTTCACGAAAATAAAACAAAGAAGCCCATATCCTAGCCTTTCACGATTAAGTAGTGCAGTATAATCCTTAATAAAGCCTGCTTTCTCTAATCGTTTCACTCTTGCATGTGTGGCAGGAGGAGATAAATTAATTTTACGTGCAATTTCTACGTTGCTTAAATCCCCTTCTGTTTGCAATATCTCTAATAAACGTCTATCCACTTCGTCTAGATCCTTGCTTGTTAATAATTCTATCATGATACCACCCTTTACGGTTTAATATTTTGTATAATAACAAATATTTGAAATAAAACAAAGTCATTGTATTTTTAGGTTTAAAAAATTCAGGTCAAGGGATCTTTTTAATGGTTCTATTTAATAAATGAATGTGCACATTCATCTGGAGTACTTGTTCGAAATAGAAGAAATTTTTCTTACTATAAAAAGAGGTGCTCTTTATTAGTGAAAGGATTGCATAAAATGTCTACCCGACTGAAGTGGGTGACGATAATGTTTCCTTTTCTCGTTACGATGGTGCCACAGTTTTTTCTGGAAAAAGTGGTACACAAATATATGTTTTCACTTCTTAAATGTAGTAAGATAGAAAGTGGTAAAGGAGGAAGATAGCAATGCATATAGTACTCGTTTCGATCATTGGCTATTTATATGGATGTATACATGGATCGCAATTGGTTGGTAAATATAAGAAGATAAATATAAAGCGCAATGGGATGAAAAACGCAGGTGCATCCAATACAACTATGCTCCTCGGGTGGAGATACGGTTTCATCGTTGCATTTATTGATGTTTTTAAAGTAGTACTTTCTATTTTTACTGTTGTAATTATATTAAATAAAAATGGGATTTTTAATGAAGCGCAAACGTTACTTATATATTTAAATGCTTTTTTCGTTGTTATTGGGCACAATTATCCTTTAACAATGAACTTCAATGGTGGAAAGGGCACAGCTTCTTTTGTAGGATTTATGCTGTATATTGATTGGAAGTTTGCACTTTTTGGCCTATTTATTCTATTGTTATTTGCTTGGACGACAGATTACTTTGTTATTGGAACGTTAGTTATGTACGTTTCTTTTTTAGCATATACGCTGTATGTTTATCACATCGGTCCTGCCATTATAGCTTTTATGCTCATTATCCTTTATGTTGTAAAGCATGCAGAGAACTATAAGCGAATTATCCGTAAAGAGGAAATCAGGCTATCAAGCCTTTTTCATAGAGATCGCAAAGTATAATTTCTACTAAGTTCTGTAGTGTTTACGTAAAAGAAGAAATAGGTGACATGTATGCTTGAAGGTATCGTTTGGATAATCATTATCCTATTGTTCATTCTTAGCTTTGTAGGTGTAATTTTCCCACTTATTCCATCGGTTTTTGTGTTGTGGATTGGCTTCTTGCTATATCATTTCCTTGTTGACAATGAGCAGTTAACAGTTATTTTTTGGCTTGTTATGGGCTTGTGGTCAATTATTTTGGTTGCTGCTGATATAATTGCTAATAGTTATTTTGTTAAAAAGTTTGGCGGTAGTAAGTGGGGGGAACGTGGAGCAGTAATTGCTGTAATTGTAGGATCATTTCTATTTCCGCCTTTTGGAATATTAATTGTACCTTTTATTACTGTTTTTATTATTGAAATGATTCAGCAGCAAACAGTAAAAGAAGCTCTCCTTGCTGCAATTGGTTCACTAATCGCATTTTTAAGTGGGGCTTTTGCAAAAGTAGTAATCCAATTAATCATGATTATTTGGTTTATTGTTGTAGTATTAATCTAAATATAGGAAGTGTTTTTTATGATGAAACCACCGAGATTATTAACAATTGCCGGGTCTGCTGCAGGTGGAAGTGCTGGTATTCAAGCAGACTTGAAAACGTTCCAGGAATTAAACGTTTACGGCATGAGTGTTATCACAGCTATTGTAGCTAGAAATCCGGACACAGGAAAAAATGTTCATGCACAAACAATGGACGCAATTGAGGCGCAGTTTTCAACTGCTAAGAAACAAGTCGGTTTTGATGGTGTGAAAACAGGAATGTTGTTTTCTATCGAGGTGATTGAAAAAGTAGCTCAACTGCTTCAACAAACGGACGTAAAGAAAGTAATAGTTGATCCTGTAATGGTAGGAAAGCTTGACTCAAAGCTCTTGAAGGACGATGCAATTGAGGCATTAAAAACGAAATTACTGCCTTTGGCTACGATCATTACACCGAATATGCCTGAAGCTTCTATCTTATTAGGTGGACGAGTATTAAATAATGTAGAGGATTTAAAGCAAGCTGCAATAGATCTTCATGATCTCGGCCCAAAATACGTATTAGTTAAAGGCGGTCGCTTGGAAGGACCTGCTGTTGACGTGCTATATGATGGGCATCAATTGACTATATTTGAAGCTCCACGGATCGATACAATCAATACGAGTGGCGCTGGCTGTACATATTCAGCTGCTATCGCAGCAAATGTAGTGAAGGGAAAATCAATTCATGAAGCAGTATTGCTTTCTAAATCTTTTGTTACAACAGCGATCGAGCACGGATTTACATATACGGAGATGGTTGGCCCAACCTATCATGCTGCTGAACGTTTAAAAGGGGAGGCACATGCTATAACAGTAAGGCATGTATAGCGTCGTTTTTAATTTTGAACAATAAATGGGGGATGGTTTGGAATGGAACGGGCATTAATAAATATTGATTATACGTATGATTTTGTTGCCGAAAATGGCAAGCTAACATGTGGAGAACCTGGACAAGCACTTGAAAAATACATCGTTTCTTTGACAAAGGAATTTATTGATTCGAACGAATTCGTCGTATTTGCAATTGATGCTCATGAAGAGGCGGACATCTATCATCCAGAGACACAATTATTTCCACCACATAATATTAATGGAACTCCAGGAAAAGCACTCTATGGCGAATTAAAAAACGTGTTTGACCGTAACAAGGAAAAGAGCAATGTTTATTATTTTGATAAAACACGGTATAGTGCGTTCGCTGGAACAGACTTGGAGTTAAAGCTACGAGAAAGAAACATTCAAGAAATTCACCTTGTCGGGGTTTGTACGGATATATGTATTTTGCATACAGCGGTGGATGCTTATAATAAAGGCTTTTCCATTGTAATTCATAAGCAGGGTGTGGCGAGTTTTAATCAAGCAGGGCATGATTGGGCACTCGGTCACTTTGAGAAAACACTCGGTGCTAAAGTGAAATAAACGAACGTTTACTAGTTTTATGACGTAAATGTTCGTGAACAGGTTAAAAAGTTCGGGCGAAAGTATTGACAAAATAACTCAATTTGCTATGATTAAAAAAACGGCAAATGATTAAATATGATGATAAAGATAAGTTTGTTGTAGAGGAATACATTAGAGAGCTGGTGGGTGGTGCAAATCAGTGGTTCCAACAATAAACGGCACTTTGGAGTAGACAGGTTGAACGGTTCAGTAAATCTGTACGGACATGCCCGTTATGCATGGAAGCCAATTTGAAATGAAGGCTGTTCAAGTGAGTATGTGTGCAGAACAGCGAAAAAGGGTGGTACCGCGTAAAAGATAACCTTTTCGCCCCTTGTATACCTAGGGGGTGGAAGGTTTTTTTGTTTTTATATAAATTTTTATTTGAATTACTAGAACCGACAGCAAGTAAAATATTGCAATTTTGGAAGGAGATTTATTATGCTACAAGATATGAGTTTACTGAGAATCCCAGGGCCTTCACCAATTCCGCCAAGTGTCCAAAGAGCAATGAGTCAGCCGATGGTTGGACACCGTGACCCTGAGACGAAAGAACTGCTTTCTAAGATTAAACCGAGATTAAAAGCCATTTTTGGTACAAGCCAGGATGTAATAGCAATTACAGGCAGTGGTACTTCAGGATTGGAAGCGGCAGTAGTAAATACAGCGAAGCGCGGCAGCGAAGTGCTTGTAATTGTTTCTGGTGCATTTGGTGCTCGTTTTGCCAAAATTTGCGAAGCTTATGAAATGGTAGTACATCGTCTTGATGTACCGTGGGGCGAATCCGCCAATCTAAACGAAGTAAAAGCAATTTTAAAAGAAAATCCTGCGATTGAAGTTGTTTTTGCTACGTACTGTGAAACTTCCACAGGAATTTTAAACCCTATAGAAGCAATAGCTAAAACTGTCCATGAACATTCAGAGGCGTTGGTTGTTGTCGATGGTGTTTCCTGTGTCGGTGGGGTTCAAACTGAAATGGACGCTTGGGGAATTGACATAATGGTGACCGGATCGCAAAAAGCAATGATGCTTCCTCCTGGATTAACGTTTATTGCTGCTAGTGAGCGTGCTTGGAAAGTGATTGAAGAAAATAAACACCAGCGATTTTATTTGGATTTACGTGCATATCGAAAAAGCCTGAGCGACGATTCCACTCCTTTTACACCGGCTGTTTCTTTATTGTTCGGCCTAGATCAAGCATTAACATTGATGGAGCAAGAAGGGTTGGAAGAGGTTTATCGCAGACATGAGATTATGAAACAAATGACGCGTGCAGCGATTAAAGCATTAAACATTCCTCTGCTTACATCTGATGATTTTGCATCACCGACTGTCACGGCAATTAAGCCAGATTCATTTGATCCTGAATCGTTGCGTAAGCTGTTGAAAAAGGAGTTTGGGCTAGCGCTTGCAGGTGGCCAGCAGCAGTTGAAGGGGAAGATCTTCCGAATTGGCCATATGGGCTACTGCACACCCGCGGACGTACTGCAAATAATTAGTATTTTGGAAATTGGTTTACAAAAAATAGGCGAGAAAATAACGCTTGGACAAGGCGTATCTGCTGCTCAAAAAGTTTATATCGAAATGACCAAATAGGAGGCGTAAAGCGATGACGTTCAAAGTATTGATTAGTGACCCGCTAAGCGAAGAAGGTATTTTTCCTTTAAGAGAAGCGGAGAATATAGAAATCGTAATTAATACAGAATTAACACACGAAGCATTACTTGAAGAAATTAAAAACTACGATGCATTGTTAGTAAGAAGTCAAACACAAGTGTCGAGAGATATTATCGAAAAAGGGAGCAACTTAAAAGTAATTGGTCGTGCTGGTGTCGGAGTAGATAATATTGACTTAGAAGCTGCGACAGAAAATGGCGTTATCGTTGTCAATGCACCAGATGGTAATACAAATTCAGCCGCTGAGCATACGATGGCAATGATTATGGCTTTGGCGCGAAAAATACCACAAGCATACTTTACGATTAAAAACCGTGAGTGGGATCGAAAGTCGCATATTGGTGTTGAGCTAAGAGGGAAAACATTAGGGATTGTAGGGCTTGGACGTATCGGTGCTGAAGTTGCTTTCCGCGCAAAAGGCCAACGGATGGATGTTATCGCGTACGATCCGTTTTTAACAGAGGAAAAAGCAGAATCAATGGGAATTGGCTACGGTACATTTGAAGAAGTAATTCAAGCTGCCGATTTTATTACCGTACATACGCCGTTAATGAAAGAAACGCGTCATATTATTAATAAAGAGGCATTTGAATTAATGAAAAATGGTGTGCGAATTGTGAATTGTGCACGTGGTGGAATTATCGATGAGGATGCGCTATACGATGCAATCGTCGGCGGAAAAGTAGCCGGCGCTGCGTTGGACGTATTTGAACAAGAGCCTGCATTGGATCATAAAGTGCTAGAACTGAAAGAAGTAATCGCTACTCCGCATTTAGGTGCAAGTACAGTTGAAGCACAAGAAAATGTTGCAATTGATGTCAGCCATGATGTTGTAACTATTTTATCCGGTGGACTAGCAAAAAATCCTGTTAATATTCCTTCCGTACCGAAAGAAGTAATGCGTAAAATCGAACCGTATTTCTACTTATCTGAAAAGCTCGGTTTGTTTTTAGCTCACCTAGAAGAAGAAGTGGTAGAAGAAATAAATATTTACTACGCTGGCGATTTGACAGAGATTAATGTGGCACCTTTGACACAAAATACGGTAAAAGGTTTATTAACTCGTCATTTAGGCGACCATGTAAATAACGTGAACGCAGCATACTTGGCTGAACGTAAAGGGATTACAATTAATGAACAAAAAACATCGACTACAAAAGGATTTACGAACTTGCTTACAGTAGAAATGAAAACAAAAAATACAGCTAGAAAAGTGTCAGGAACATTATTAAATGGACTCGGTTCCCGAATTGTGAAAGTTGATGAATACAGTATGGACGTGGTACCAGAAGGTCATTTGCTGTTAGTTCATCATAAGGATCAGCCTGGAGCAATCGGTCGAGTCGGCAATCTGCTTGCAGAAAATAACGTAAATATCGCAACAATGCAAGTGGGGCGCATCGATGCTGGTGGAGATGCAATTATGATGCTCACAATCGATCACTCTTTAAATGAAGAAGAACTGGAACAGATTCGAGCAATGGATGGTTTTGATAGAGTTACTGCAGTTGATCTATAAATAGGCTTTTCTATTCCGCTTTATCCTACATGACCGAAGAGGGTGAAGCGGATTATTTGTGTAAAGGGATACATGTCGTTCCTGCCTTACGTATGAGTAAAATGTTTGTGGGGGAACAGATGCACGAATCTAACTAGATAATATGTGATCAATTTTACTTCAAACGATATACACATGAATAACACCGTTGATTTTCACTGCAGGTGGATGCTTTCCGCGGGCACGGCTTCAGCCTCCTCGGAAAGCGTAGTGTATATCTACTGCGGATGGTAGGAATCAATACTAAAATTAACGAATACAAAGATAGGTTTTTTAACTTCTTAAAATAACACCCACAAATACTTGACTCAATCCTGCCTTACACAATTCTTGACTTTCGGCTGGACGATCTATATATTTAGACATATATATGAAACGTTGCAAGGACTAGTATGGCTTGCGGTCTTTTTTAGAGAGGAAATGGATGGTGCAAATTTCCATAGACACAAGCGAGAACCTACCTTGAAGTTCGCCATCGGATCGTAGCTTTCGGTGAAGATGGACGCGGGTAATGACCGTTATCAATCAAAGTGTACAGTTTTGTTAAACGCTCGTTTATTAGACTGTAAACAAGGGTGGTACCACCAAAACCTCGGTCCCTTATTCGGATGGAGGATATTTTTATGGCCATATTTAAAACAGGCTGCTGATTACCGACAATTTATTGTCGAGAGATTTTTAAGCGGATAAAGGCTTATGATTAAAATAAAGAGGTGTTTCGATTGAGTAAGAAAAATTTTGTTGAAAAGATCACTGCAATGGAAGATGATTTCGCGCAATGGTATACAGATGTTGTGAAGCAAGCACAGCTCGTTGATTATGGTTCTGTGCGTGGGACAATGATTATTAAGCCGTATGGATTTGCCTTATGGGAAAATATGCGTGACGAACTAGATAAGAAAATAAAGGAAACGGGACATACAAATGTATATTTTCCATTGTTTATCCCGGAAAGCTTGTTACAAAAGGAAAAAGATCATGTGGAAGGTTTTGCTCCGGAAGTTGCATGGGTTACGCATGGAGGAGAAGAAGAGTTAGGTGAGCGTATTTGTGTGCGTCCTACTTCTGAAGTGTTGTTTTGTGAGTATTATTCAAACAATATCCATTCGTACCGCGATCTACCGATGTTATATAATCAGTGGAGTAATGTCGTTCGCTGGGAAAAAACGACTCGACCATTTTTGCGTTCGTTGGAGTTTTTATGGCAGGAAGGACATACGGCACATGCAACGCATGAAGATGCCGCTGCAGAGACGGAGCGCATGTTAAACATGTATAACGATGTATGTGAAAATTATTTAGCGATTCCGATGATCAAAGGACGTAAAACAGATAAAGAAAAATTTGCCGGAGCGAAATATACGCTAACGATTGAAAGCATGATGCATGATGGGAAAGCATTGCAAGCTGCAACGTCCCATTTATTTGGAACTGGTTTTGCTGAAGCATTTGATATTCAATATCTAGATGAAGAAGGAAATCAGCAATACGTACATCAAACATCATGGGGAATTACAACCCGATTGATTGGTGCATTAATTATGGTGCACGGCGATAATCGTGGTCTTGTTATTCCGCCACGAATTGCACCAACCCAAGTGATGATTGTACCAATTGCTCAGCATAAAAAAGGTGTTTTAGATAAAGCATATGATTTACGTGACCAAATCGCTAAAATCGCTCGCGTAGACATTGATGCGAGTGATAAAATGCCGGGATGGAAATTCAATGAATGTGAAATGAAGGGTTATCCAGTCCGTGTAGAAATTGGACCGAAAGATATTGAAAAAGGCCAGGTTGTCCTTGTTCGTCGAGATAATGGAGAGAAAGAGTTTGTACCAATGGACCAAGTGGAAGAACGCTTGCCAGCATTGTTAGAAGAAATTCAGCATAACTTATTTGATAAAGCATTACAGCACCGTGAAGAAAAAACATCAATCGCAAAAAATATGGAAGAGTTCCAACAAATTCTTGATGAAAAACCAGGATTTATTAAAGCGATGTGGTGTGGAGATCTTGCATGTGAAGAGAAAATCAAAGAGGATACAATGGCAACATCACGTTGTATTCCTTTTGAACAAGAAAAGGTAGCAGACACATGCGTCTGTTGCGGGAATGAAGCTAAAGAAATGGTTTATTGGGCACGCGCTTATTAAGCGTAATGTAATATAGATTCTACAATTAAACGTTAGTGAATGTACATCATTCCGTCTGAGCTATCGGACGGAATGACGACAATTCGGGTTCTTGTCAAATGACGTTGGTGATGTATTTTAATTTAAGTCGAGCAATACCTAATTATTAAGTAGAACGAAAACATGAAAGCTTGCGCTCTGATTTCGCTGACTTGCACTACAGCCGACAGGATTTCCGCGGTTACTGCCTCAGCTTCTGTAGCTTCTCTATCCGAGTCGCTACAGTGATCTTCGGGCTCGTGCTATTTCCGCAGAAGTCGGTCGACTTTCGTTCCAGTCAGCTTAAAGAGGGCTAATATCACTATTGCACACACTTCCATGCTGTTTCATATGTATTGGAGTGTGTTTCTTTATGTTTTTGTATTGTATTTTGCTTCTACAGGTTTTCGCTTGAAATAAAGCATGAATCGATACTTATAAGCAAAGTCTTTTCGTTAATAAAAAGAAGACACCTTAGTGTGTTGCTAGTAGTGATGCATATTTTTTAAAAAATTGCATAGTTGTAAATGTTGAGTCTATGCCTTTTTATTCTGATTTCTCCGACCGTTGATTTACATTTCAGGTGGACGTATTCCGCGGGCATGGCCTCAACTCTTATTGTTCTACTATCGTGTCACAATAAGGATTTTCAGAATCATTTTTTTCGCTGGATACGCCACCTTACGTTCCAATCAACACGACTGCATCTTCACATTTGATTCTATTTCAATTGCTCCGATGCAGTTGTAGTAGATTTTAATTCGTTGTTTTGAAGCACAGCAACGAATTACTTTAGCGCGCATAGCTTGCGCGACAGAAATCCAAATATGATTTATCCAAATCATAAAGTTGGCTCAGTCTATTATTGTCGATCCCAGAAGCGTTGTTTCGCTATTGCTGCGACAAAACGCTCATCAAAATTAGGATTATTTGTCGCAAATATAACCCCTGCCAAATTATTCTTTTCGGACGCGTGTATAAAGGACTGTCCAGTTGTCGCAACGCCAATTGGTTTATAATGTTTATATGCAACACGTACGTACTCGTTTAGATCTGCATTAAATTTATCTATATTCTGGCAAGTCCCCCCTACGACATAAAGGGAGTCAAGCAGATAGGGACTTGTTGTAAGAAATGTTTCATCAACTTTAATTTTTGTACCATCCGCTCCAGTAACAGTCCCAAGCTTTTCACTTACAATGACGATAAAAACACCATGTTTTTGTAATACGTTTAGCACATTGGTTACTTCATCAGCATTAAAGCCATCGCCTATTAATACGCCGACTTTTTGGGAATAGGCATAGTGCGGCGTGTTTGCTTGACTTAGGGAAGGATAGCTCGTAGAAACGGCAACGTGTGTCCCGCTTGGGCGTTCAACACCGATGTGATCAGCAATGATACAAGCCATTTCTTTATCTACATTTACTAGCATATTAACGTTCTGCTGACGGACAGATGCGCTCTCAACACTTCCAAGCTGATAAACTAATGCGTTCAGCATATGCTGTCGCTCAACAGCGGTTAAACTATTCCAAAAAATCCTCGGCTGAGTAAAAAAGTCATTAAACGATTCACTTCTCCCCCGTATAACGCGTCCTTCTACTTTCTTTGGGTAATGGGCATAGCCACCTTTTTCTGGTGGGGTGGTGTATGGAGTGTTATTCGCTAATGCATTTTTATGATAGCTTACCTCGTCCGTATCAATTCGATATCTCATATAGCTTTGACGCTGGTTATTATGAAACGGACAGAGCGGACGATTTATCGGCAAGTCTTGGAAGTTCCCGCTCCCTAGACGGTGGTATTGGGCACTTTGATAAGCAATTAATCTTCCCTGAAGAACAGGATCATTCGAAAAGTCAATTCCAGGAACAACATTTGCTGGGTTAAAAGCGACTTGTTCTAATTCAGCAAATTCATTATCAACATTTCGATTTAACGTCATTTTACCGATTAATTGAACCGGAATAATTTCTTCTGGCCAAAACTTTGCCGGATCAAGAATGTCGAAGTCGTATTTAAATTCATCTTCCAGCGGAATTAACTGAACTCCTAATTCATATTCGGGATAAGCTCCACGATCAATCGCTTCCCGCAGATCTCTCCTATGGTAATCTGGATCGATTCCGCCAATCTTTTGCGCTTCATCCTGGAGCAAAGAATGTACGCCTAAGACCGGCTTCCAAACAAACCGGACAAAGGTTGCCACCCCTGCTTCATTGACGAATAAATACGTGTTTATGGACCAGGACTCCATCATTCGGTAATTTTTAATGATGCCTCGATCCGACATGACCCATAACACCATATGAAGTGCTTCCTCGTTATTTGCTACATAATCCCAAAACGTATCATGTGCGCCAGAAGCTGTTGGCATCCCAGTTCTTGGTTCAGGTTGATACGCATGCAGTGCATCTGGAAACTTCATAGGATCCTGATTAATTAATACAGGCATCCCGATCGTAGTAAGATCGTAGTTTCCTTCTTCCGTATAAAACTTTACCCCTTTACAACGTAAGTCCCTTGCCGTATCTTTAGAACCTCTATCTCCTTGCACGGTCGAAAATCGAACAAATACAGGGGTTTTCTTGCCAGGTTTTTGTAAAAAACAAGCTTTTGTAAATTGGTCCATTGCTTCATAACATTCAAATACACCATGAGCTCCATAGCCTCTTGCATGAACTACTCTAGACGGGATTCTTTCTCGAACAAAGTGTGTCATTTTTTCAAAAAAATGAAAGTCTTCATGTAATGATGGACCACGGACACCGGCTTTTAACGTTTCTTGGTCATTTGAAATTTTTCTCCCTTGATTTGTTGTTAACGGCTCTCCGGTGTTCTCTATACGGAAAGCATCGAGTTGTTCGTGTTTTGCATTTTCGTTATTAGAAATGTGCTCCCTTGATGACTTTTTATCCATGTAATCACCTTTCTTTAAATAACTTTTAAACCCCTTATAGGTGTATGTTCTAAATATAAAAGTATGCCATTTAATGTGTAGCATCGCCTTTTATTTTGTATAGCGTTTTCTTTTTATGCCTGATTATTAGCTATTCCATCGAATGAAATCAATTGAATGTAAACCATTTGCGGCATATTGTATACTGGTAGTACAATGAAAGTAGTTATTTTTAGCATAGTTCACCTTAATTTTGGGCTTCTTTAAACTTATATGTTAGAAAAACGAACGTGTGACAAAAATTCAAAGAAAGGGTGGCAAATTTGAAAGTACTTGTTGTTGGTGCGAATGGTCAAATTGGAAAGCATCTCGTAACTTTGCTGCAAAGTACGAACACGATAACAGGAAAAGCAATGATCCGTAGTCAGGAGCAAGCCTCCAACTTTGAAAAGCTAGGAGCAGAGACAGTTGTTGTCGATTTAGAAGGAGAAATAGATGCCATTGCCAAAGCTGCTGAAGATGTGGATGCAATTGTATTTACTGCCGGGTCAGGACCACATACAGGGAAAGATAAGACAATTATGGTTGATTTAGACGGTGCTGTAAAAACAATCGAAGCGGCTAAAAAGGCGAATGTTACCCGCTTCATTATGGTAAGCTCTTTCGATACCCGACGAGAGGCAATTCAAGCGGCTTCTGAGTCTTTTGCTCCTTATGTAGCTGCGAAGCATTACGCCGACGAATGGTTAAAAGCTTCCGATTTAGATTATACGATTATACATCCAGGTCGACTAACGAATCAGCAAGGTACTGGACACGTAGAAGCTGCGATTCAAGTCGATAGAAATGAAATTCCGAGAGAAGACGTGGCTGCTGTAATTGTATCTGTGTTACAAAGCTTGAACACCGTTAAAAAGGAATTTCAAGTTGTAACCGGATCGACTCCAATAGAAGAAGCTGTAAAGGAAATTTAGAACGGTCGCATTATATGCAAGTGGCAGAAGTGAAAAATTAATTCATTCCGTCATGCGATACAAAAGTGTACCTGTAAAATAGCAATCGTTTATGCAAGAAAAGGTCTGGCCATTTAATGTGGATATGCCTGACCTTTTTTCATTTGCTCGTATTCTCATATTTAAAAAAGTTACAGTAATTATTTCACTCCAAAGACGCCTTTATTAACAAGCTGAATTATTATTACCGCCATTTCTCGTGGCGATTTATCCATTCCACAGTTCAACCATACTTTCATTAGCTGAATACTTCCACTAACAATAAAGGCGCTAATATATTTGGAAGTCTCTTTATCGAGATCGGTTCCTTCCATCCAATTTTTCATAATGTATCGTCGCGCCACTTTTCGTACCTTTGTTTCGAAGGAAGAATCGCTATTTTCATTAAGAAGTGTCTGGCATTCCTCTTGCTTGGAAGCAAAGTATTCAATTAGCTTTTCGGTCATCTGCAAAGCTTCATCATTTTGTTCAAAGTTATATGATTCTAAGTACATGGTCATATCTTCAATAAGCTCTTCTTCTATTTGTTCAAGAAGATCAAAATGATCGGAGAAATGTGCATAAAAGGTTGAACGGTTAATGTCGGCATGCATGCAAATCTCCTTAACGGTAATAGCGGATAGCTGCTTTTCTTTCAACAGCTTTAAAAGGCTGTTTTTTAAAACCATCCGAGTATATTTCTTTCGCCTATCCAATTTATTAGAAATAATACGAATTCCTCCTTAAAATTCAATGTTATCCAACATAAGACAACTCTGTGTTGGATACTGTACGTATTTTAAGAAACTGTTTGTTGTAAAACCAACACCGTGTTATATAATGATAAGGTGGATTTGGTTTTAATGCAAGAAAGGGTGAATACCGATCGATGTTGCCAGAAGAATTATAAAACATAAAAAAACGATAGTGATTTTATTCTTTATTATTGCAATTATAAGTTCTGTTGCACAGTTTGCTGTATCTGTGAACTACAATATGGTAGATTACTTGCCGGAAGATGCACAATCTACGAAGGCATTAGAAATTATGGAGCAAGAATTTGACGGGTCTGTACCTAATACACGCGTAATGCTACGTGGGGTAACGATACAAGAGGCACTTGTTTATAAAAAGAAATTAGCAGCTATTGATGGTGTAAGTGATGTTACTTGGTTAGACGATGCCGTCGATATAAAAACGCCGATAGAAATGGTCGATGAGGAAACTGTACAAACGTATTTTAAGAATAACAATGCTTTAATAACGTTAAGTATACGCTCTGGGGATGAAGTAAAAGTTACCGATGCCATTTATGCGCTTATCGGTGAAGAAAATGCTATGTCAGGAGAGGCATTAAATACGGCTAATCAGCAAAAGATGGCCTTTACAGAAACAATGTATGCGGCAGCTTTATTGATACCGATTATTATTATTATTTTAGTAATCTCGACTACTTCTTGGGTTGAGCCGATATTCTTTTTAACCGCTATCGGTGTATCGGTACTAATAAACTTAGGTACAAACATATTTATAGGCGAAATATCTTTTGTAACCCAATCGGTTGCACCAATTCTTCAGCTAGCAGTTTCACTTGATTATGCTATTTTTCTTTTGCATAGTTTTTCAGACTACAGAAAAGTAACAGCAGATCCAAAAGAAGCGATGTACCTTGCTATGAAACGTTCCTTTCCAGCGATTATCGCTAGCGCAGCGACAACCTTTTTTGGCTTTATCGCTTTAACTTTTATGAACTTTGAAATTGGTGCAGATTTAGGCTTTTCTTTAGTAAAAGGAATTGTGTTTAGCTTTATTAGTGTTATGGTCTTTTTACCGGCATTGACGGTTATGTTTTACAAATGGATTGATAAAACAGAGCATAAGCCGATAATTCCAGGATTTAAATCAGTTGGAAGTAAAGTTATTAAAGTTCGAATACCAACCCTTATTATAGTGCTTCTACTTATCGTTCCAGCGTTCTTAGCACAAAGCCAAACTAATTTCACCTATGGCTTTGGGGAATATCCGGACTCAACTCGCGCAGGCAGTGATCTTATAAAAATTGAAGAGGAATTTGGGAAGAACACGCAAATTGTATTGCTCGTCCCAAAAGGCGATATCGCTAAAGAAGAGGAGTTCATACAAACGTTAGAGAACATGGATCATGTTACGAATGTTCTCGCCTATGTAAACATAGTAAGTGTTGCTATACCGCCTGAATATGTAGAAAAATCTGTTACGGAACCGTTTTATTCCGATAATTATAGTCGGATCATTGTAAATACAAACACAGATGTAGAAGGAGATGTCATATTTAACTTAATTGATTCCGTTCAGCAAACTGCAAAAACGTACTACGGTAATACGTTTTATTCGCTTGGAGAAAGTGTAACACTGTATGATATGAAAAATGTTGTTAAAAAAGACAATCGGATTGTTAACTTGTTGACGATCGTTGCAATTGCTATCGTATTATTAATTACTTTTAAGTCTATTTCTTATCCAGTAATCCTTCTAATCACCATTCAGTCCGCTGTTTGGATTAATTTAGCCTTTCCTTATTTCACAGACTCTACTTTAGTGTTTATTGGCTACTTAATCGTTAGTACTGTGCAACTGGCGGCTACAGTTGACTATGCAATTCTTTTGACAGAAGCGTTTACGGAAAACCGTAAGCAATACACTGCATTGCAAGCTATTAAAAAGACGTTAAACGAGAAAACCTTTTCAATCGCTATTTCGGCTTCAATTTTATCAAGTGTCGGATTTATTTTATGGATGACCTCGTCGAACCCTATTGTTGGTGCTATCGGGCTCTTAATCGGGAGAGGCGCATTTCTTGCTTTTGTAATGGTATTGTTTTTGCTGCCATCCATATTATTAGTGTTTGATAAAGTTATAGAAAAAACTACTTGGAAAGCAAACTTTTATAAGGAGAAATGAAAATGAGGAAAATGAAGACTTTTTTACTTGTGCTCGTAGTTATAACTCTTATCATGACACCTTCGTTTCAAGCAGCTGCTCCGTTAGATGATAGCCAGCCGAAGAAATCAGAACAGTCCGGTGTAGTATCGGCTAAAGACGAAGTCGTATATGCAACATTAACTGCTGCTGGGGAAAAGGAAGCAATTTATGTAGTAAATACGTTAGATATCGATAAAGCAGGTAAAGTAATAGATTACGGTGCTTATTCCACTTTGAAAAACTTAACAGACTTGTCAGCTATGAAGCTAGTAGAGGATAATGTCCAGTTTACAGCGGATGAAGGGAAGTTTTACTATCAAGGTACGATAAATGACGCTGCGTTGCCATGGCACCTATCGATTGCTTATTACTTGAACGGTAAAGAGATGGCCCCACAAGAGTTGGCAGGTAAAGATGGGCATTTGCTCATACGAATAAAGACAGCTGCAAATGAAGCGGCGAATCCGTTGTTCTTTAAAAACTATTTGTTGCAAATTTCGCTTATGTTTAATTACGAATTAACGAGTAATATTCGAGCAGAAGAAGGAACAATTGCGAGTATCGGGCAAAATAAACAAGTAACATTTACGGTAATGCCTGAAAATGAGGGGAACTATGTAGTTGAAGCAGATGTTACCGATTTTGAGTTAAATGGGATTGAGATAACGGGTGTTCCATCTTCGCTGGCGATCGATGAGCCGGATATAGACGACATGAAGGGGGATATGGAGTCTTTAACAGGAGCTATTTCGGAAATAAATGACGGGGTAACTGAACTGAACAAACGAGTGACTGAACTAAACGATGGGACTGTTGACTTACAGGCAGGTTCGGTAGAATATAAGAAAGGGATTACTGAACTTAGTAAAAGCTCGAAGGAATTATTGCATGGATCAAAAGAGATTGATGAAGCGCTTGGAACGATTAATAACTCATTTCAATCTCCAGGAGAATTGGATTTTAGTGAGTTAAAACAAGTTGTTGAGGGGCTTTCAAATATATCAAATGGCTTACGTGAAGCAAAAGAGGGCTTAGAAGCTTTAAAAAGCAATTATGCAAATGCGTATAGCGCATTAAATAAAGCTATGGAAGCTATCCCTTCGCATACCATTACAGAAGCAGATATAGAAAATTTGTATGAAAGCGATGCAGATAAACGAATCATAAGGCAATTAGTTGAGACGTATACAAATGCCCAAATTGCAAAAAAGACGTATGCTCAAGTAAAGCAAGGCTTTGATGCGGTAGATACAACTTTACAGGCGGTTAATGGCTCTCTTGACGAGATGGCAGGTAATATAGATACGATGTCCGATGAACTAGCCACTGCTTTAAAAACAATGGATTCTCCCGCTGGTCTTACTGAATTAGAGGAAGGGTTAATGCGACTAGCTAGTAATTACAAAGAATTTCATGCAGGTCTATTGAAATATACTGGAGGAGTAAGTCAATTATCAAGTTCTTATGTTGATCTACACGATGGAATTGGCAAATTGGCTAATGGTACGGATAAGCTAAAAAGCGGTGTTGCTGAACTTCATAACGGTACAAAGCGTTTGCAGGAATCTACGCACGATTTACCGGAGCAGATGACAGAGGAGATTGATCAAATGATGGCAGAATACGATAAATCTGACTTTGAAGCAGTTTCTTTCGTCTCATCGAAAAATAACAACGTTCATTCCGTTCAATTTGTTATGAAAACAGCCAGTATTAAACAAGAGACGACAAATACAACAACAGAGGAAACAAAGGAAGATAAAGGGTTTTGGGCGCGCTTCAAGGAACTTTTTTCATAATTTATATGCTGAGATAAAGTAATATGCATTTCTTTTTAGCATTTCTAATAAGCTTATTAGCATCCATATTCTCATCAATTCTTGTTTATGTCGCGATTTAAAGGCATGAAAAAAGAGAATATGGGTGTTTTTTGACTTGTTTTAAGTAGGCTTCAACAAGAACAATAAGGTCAGCTATACATTCGAAAGAATCAGTTAGATACAAAAAAATAAGCGTGTAAGGAGGTGCTCACCTGTTTAAGAAAAGCACCTCCTTACTTTATACAAACTACTTAAAAGGACGAACTTCTTCTATTATAAAAACCGTGATTGTATATCCTTATTCGGGATCTTGCACTGCTTTTCTTTATTGAACAGGTGATGTCTATTTTTAGAAATCGTATCGTATATAACATCGCGAAAATAGCTTGGAATTGCTAGGAGAACCACACCGAGCTTCCAAAAGCCTGGTAAATGTTTACTAATACGAAGTGCAGCGGTTGACTTAGCATACCATTTGCCTTTATAAATTAGAATCATACTATCGAGATGATTTGGGATGTTTAATTGATGCCTATATTTCTGAGCAATCTTACTTTCCAAGGAAGCAAATTTAAAAAAACCTTCTCGATCTCGGTGAATGATAAACTGCACACTTCGGTTACAGAAGCTACATTCGCCATCAAAAAGCACGATTGCATTCACGACAGTAATGCCCTTTCAATATCATCCTTTATATTTTCTGGCTTTGTTTGAGGCGCAAACCGAGTAATTACGTGTCCTTGTCTATTGATAAGAAACTTCGTAAAATTCCATTTGATTTTCTTGTTAAATAAGCCTTTTGCTTCCTTTGTTAAAAATTGAAATAATGGATGGGCGTTCGATCCATTAACATCTACTTTTTCAAACATTGGGAACGTCACCCCATAATTAAGCTTGCAAAACGATTCGATCTCTTTTTCGGAATTGGGATCTTGATTATTAAATTGATTGCAAGGAAAGCCAAGTACGAAAAATCCTTGATCTTTATATGTTTCATACAGTTGCTGCAGCCCTTCAAGCTGTGGGGTGAATCCACACTTACTAGCAGTGTTTACAATGAGGAGAACGTTGTCTTTATAATCTTCTAATGATTTTATATTGCCATTGATCGTAGTTGCAGAATAATCGTATACAGTCATTTAAACGTCAGCTCCTTTTGCAAAAGAATACCAATCCCTATCGATACTGTCAAAAGAAGGCACTCGTATGATTGAGTCACGTATTTGTGGGTGTTATTTTAAGAAGTTAAAAAACCTCTCTTTGTATTCGTTAATATTAGTATTGATTCCTACCGACCGCAGTAGATATACACTACGCTTTCCGTGGGCACGGCCTCAGCCTCCTCTAGAAAATCAACGGTGTTATTCATGTGTATATCGTTCGAAGTAAAATTGATCACATATTATCTAGTTAGATTCGTGCATCTGTTCCCCCACAAACATTTTACTCATACCACTCGTATATTCTATGAGTGGCAAAAACTATCCTTATCCATTAGTTTCCGAATATCGAAATAAAATAACGATAAAGAAAATGGTTCCAATCAGAAAAAGGTATGATCGGAACCACTTTTTAGTTTAATGCTAGATTAACCTAGCTGTATATATAATTAAGCTTCTTGTTTTAGCTTTTCCTCTTGTTCTATAATATCCAATCTACGCTGTACTTCTTCAGGTGTTAAGTTATGATCTTTGACATACATATTACGAGGGCTAGTGCGACATTCGTGCGTACAGCCGCGCATATATTTATGCTCGTTTTCTTCGGAGCAGAGGATTTGCTTGTTGCATTCCGGTTTCGCGCAGTTTACATAGCGCTCACAAGGCTTGCCATCAAAATAATCAACACCGACAACAACATGTTCTTTTTGATTTATTGGTACGGTTAATCTTTCATCAAAAACGTAGCATTGTCCGTCCCATAATTCACCTTGAACTTCCGGGTCTTTTCCATACGTCACAATACCTCCATGAAGCTGAGCGACATCTTCAAATCCCTCTTTTACTAGCCATCCTGAGAATTTTTCACAACGAATCCCACCTGTACAATACGTTAAAATCCGTTTTCCTTCAATTAGATGTTTATTTTCACGAACCCATTCAGGAAGCTCACGAAATGTCTCGATATCCGGACGAATGGCACCTCTAAAATGACCAACGTCGTACTCATAATCATTTCTGGCATCCAATACGACTGTATCTTCATCCTGCATTGCTTCATAAAATTCCTTTGGAGATAAATACGTACCAGTCGTTTTCTTCGGATTGACATCGTCCTCTAAACGGAGCGTAACAAGCTCTTTGCGTGGGCGTACATGCATTTTCTTAAAAGCATGGCCGTCGTGTTCATCGATTTTAAAAACCATTTCCGTAAACCGAGGATCGTTATGCATTGTTTCCATGTACTGATTCGTTTGCTCAATCGTACCGGATACTGTTCCGTTTATCCCTTCGTGTGCAACTAAAATACGTCCTTTTAAACCTAACTCCTTGCAAAATTGCAAGTGTTCTTCTGCATATGCTTCTGGATCTTCGATATGCACATAATGGTAGTACAATAAAACATGGTATTTACTTTCCATCTTTCTTCCACCTATCATTCATATTTGCAAGATATAAATGTATGGGGGTAATTGGTGTTAATTTATACCCTTGCAATTGCTAATTTTATCATGGTTTTCGGGATTTAACCAGTTACGATTTTTGTCTAAAAATTTAAAATTAGTTTTTAAATCCGTGCGTACTAAAATTGAAACCGCTATCTCAAGTGTACCCTCGCCCCAACTGAAATCGATTGTAGTACTAAGCAGTATTAATGAAGACTCTACTTCTATCTAGGAACATCACGGAACGTCCGAAATGGTTGACCTATTATTCAAATGGGGGCTTAATCACTTATACCAATGATTGCACTTATGAGTTACTTGGAACGAGAGGCGGCGACTCCTGCGGGGAAAGCATGCGTCTTGAGACCCCACAAGGAGTGGTTTTCTCAAGCCATGCCCGCGGAAAGCGTCCGCCTGTAGTGCAAAGCAACGAGTATAGCATACCCGACAATAGGCGTATTATTAGCGCCTAAACATAATATACGAAGGGGTGTAATAGTAGTTTATTTACAAAAGTTTTGAGACAAAGGTACGGTCAAAAAAGTTGAAAAAGCATTTGCTATGTATTATACAGCTATTTCACATTTAAGCTAAACGCAGGAGAATAAAGAAAAGGGTGAAAGAAAATGTCTAAAAGCTTAATTATAGATCCGGGTCATGGCGGAATCGATACCGGGACAAACGGATTTGGTGTAAAAGAAAAAGAATGGACATTAAAAATAAGTCGGTATCAATATAATCGTTTAAAAAGCTTAGGTGCAAACGTTGGAATTACAAGAATGAATGACCGTACATTAAATAGTGTAGATAGAACAAATATAATAAGCGGAAATTATGATTACTGTATGAGTAACCATTTTAATGCGTTTAACGGAGCTGCACGTGGTGTAGAAACAATTCACTCTATTTATAGTGATGGTGCAACAGCTGAGAAATTAGCAAAAACAATTGCACAAGCAAGTGGACTTCCTTTAAGAAGAGTATTTAATAAACGTGGTAGCAATGGCGATTATTACTACATGCACCGGTTAACGGGCTCAACCGAAACGACGATAGTCGAATACGGTTTTATTGATAATAAAGCCGATTTTAATTTTTATAAAAATGAAAACAACTTTTTTACTGTAGCGGAAGCTGTTGTGAAAGAGTGGTGTACGATATTACAAATTAACTACCGTACAAATGCGAACGATGTAATGAAAGCTAAACAAGATAATAAGCAAGCAGGATCGAAACCTCGAGCTACTCTAAAGGTGGATGGGATTTTAGGGCCACGAACAATCACTGCATTACAACGCTATTTTGGCACAGTTGAAGATGGGTATTTAAGCAGTCCAAGCTTAGTAATTAAAGCATTGCAACGCTGGTTGGGGGTTAAGGCTGACGGGTATTTGGGTCCGATCACAATTCGTGCATTGCAGCGTAAACTAGGAACTCCAGTAGATGGTGTAATTAGTAAGCCATCTTCTTTAGTAATTAAAGAGTTGCAACGGCGTTTGAATAAGGGAAGGTTATAAGTTGAAAATTACAAAATGATCGCACATTAAACAGATCTTTTTAAATCACTACAAACAGTTGTCTATCTGTTAGGCCCTAGAAGATAGAACGACTTCTTAAAAAGATTTATGATAATGCATCATCAAGTCGCAACGCTCATATTATTACCTAGTTTTCAATTTTGTTCGATCAAGTCACTACGATTTTAAGGAGAGCGTTTACGAGTACGTATGAAATTGATATAGACTTCAACATTAAAAAGGGTGCAATCATTAACAGGGAACGATTGCACCTTTTGATGAAGTTTGGGATAAATTTCTTTATTCCTTTTTCAAATCATTCGTATTTTAGCTTATGTATTTCATAAAATGATCGACAGCTTGTTCACCTGCTTCTACCCACTTGTCCTTGTTATCAATGTGCCCGTCTGTATCTAATGGTTTTTGGAACTGGTTAAAGCCAATCGCGCTTAATAGTGAATTTTCATCCCGATCCAATCCAATGTTGACGACATGCTTAATTATGTAAGGGGTGGAAAATTCTAGCTGCGCATCGTAACGATCAAGCTCTCCTTTTACGACATTAAAAGGAATACGTACATAAATTGTTTCTCCGCCTTCACGCCAAAGAATTGTATCGAAATACCCACGGTCGTATTCCCAGTTTCCGGCAAGGCAATACCCGTGATGTTTACACATATTTTGAATGTGACCGAAGTACGTTTGTTTTCCTACAATATTCGTATCTAATTTAATCAAAAAAATCCACTCCTGTTAAAAATTTATAGTTATATTTTTAACCAAAATCGGGTATAACATACTTGAATAGCTCAAAAGAAGCGAATTAAAAATCCTTTGATTTAAGGAATTTTAATTTAATTCAATCGAAATGCTTGCTTTTTTTCTCATTTCGGTTTAAAGTTATAAGTGCAATGGAAATTGAAGCAATACTTTATGATCTCTTTGAACAAGTGGTGTAAAAGTATTTATGATTCAATTACTTTGCACGATATTTGTAAAGGAGGTCATTTACATGATGACTGGTAAAGTTAAATGGTTTAACGCAGAAAAAGGCTTTGGTTTTATCGAGCGTGAAGATGGCGACGATGTATTCGTACACTTCTCAGCGATTCAATCTGAAGGTTTCAAAACGCTTGAAGAAGGTCAAGACGTTGAATTTGAAATCGTTGAAGGCGAGCGCGGACCACAAGCTGCTAACGTTTCAGCTATCTAATTGAATTTAAAAGGCTTATCTCATTTCGATGGGGTAAGCTTTTTTTAATATAAAATTATTTAGGGGCGAGGTGCGATTAGTTGGGAAATGGTTCTAATTGGCAGGAGACTGTTGAAAGAGAATGGGATGGACGCGCTCATTTTTGGAATGCGCGTAGCCAACAAATGTGGGACAAAGGCAGTAGAAAGGAAATTATTCCGTTTATAAAAAAATATATAGCAGCTGGAAAGAAAATTTTGGATGTAGGCTGTGGGGACGGTTATGGTTCCTTTAAATTAAAACAGGCTGGCTATACTGTTATGGGTGTTGATATTTCAGCGGAAATGATTGCATATGCTCGAGAAAATCAACAGAATAACAATATCGGCTTTTTTCAGTCTGATGCAGCGGAGCTTCCTTTTTCAGATAAACATTTCGATGCGCTCGTAGCAATTAATGTTCTCGAGTGGACCGAACAGCCAAAAAAAGTGTTAGAAGAACTGCAGCGTGTAGTGAAAACGAATGGCGTGCTATGTATTGGTATATTAGGTCCAACAGCAGGTCCTAGAGCAAATAGCTTCCCACGACTGTATGGCAAGCGTGTTGTTTGTAATACGATGATGCCTTGGGAATTTGAGCAAATGGCTTTAGAAAATGGCTGGACCTCTGTTGATTGCTTCGGTGTCTATAAAGAAGGGGTAAAAGAAAAGCATTATGCTGATTTATCAATCGAATTACAACAAGCATTATCCTTTATGTGGGTATTTATGTTGCGGAAGGCGGAGTGCAATTGAATCGAAAACAAATAGATGAACAAGTTATTCAAGCGTATGAGGAAGATGAACGAATGATGATTCTAATTTACGCTCAGTGGTGTGTAAATAATGAATTGGATCCACGTCTTGTATACGAACAAGCTTATCCAGAGCAACGGAAAAATACTGCGCTCGAAGATGCAATGGCTTTAACGGTTCCGAAGGATGAATCTGAAAATATAGACATACAAACAGTACTTCATGTGCTACAGACTTTTGGCAATGAATCGCTCGCATTTGCCGTGCAAGAAGCAATCGAGAAACGGAAAAATTAATTTAGCCATTTCTCGATCGATACGTACATACATTGTATACGGACAAAGTCGTCTTTTTAAGGAAGTTCGTTTGTAAATAATTTAATTAAAGCTTGTGTACCGCTGTCATTTTCACCTTTGGAAGCGAGCTCTTTATATAACTGCAAAGAAAGCTCAAGTCCAGGTGTGGATAGCCCCATTTCCTGGGCCGATTCAAGTGCAATTGTCATATCCTTAATAAAATGCTTTACAAAAAAGCCAGGCGCAAAGTCGCCTTTAATCATGCGCGGAGCAAGATTTGATAGCGACCAGCTTCCCGCTGCTCCTGTCGTTATGCTATCGAGCACTTTTAAAGGATCCAATCCAGCCTTCTTAGCGTATACAATTGTTTCACATACACCAATCATATTGGATGCAATTGCTATTTGATTGGCCAGCTTTGTATGTTGTCCAGCACCCGCCTCTCCTTGTAATATAATATTTTCTCCAATTACCTGCAAAATTGGTAATACTTCTTCGTAGGCAGATTGCTCTCCGCCGACCATAATTGCTAACGTTCCATTCTTAGCACCAATATCTCCACCGGAAACTGGCGCGTCTAACGCATGTAGTTGTTGACTGCGTGCTTGTTGGTCAATTAATTTTGCTAGTGCAGGTTTTGAAGTTGTCAAATCTATGATATAAGAGCCAGGCTTGGCGTTGTTGATTATTCCGTTACTGCCGAAGTATATATCCTCTACATCATTCGGATAGCCGACCATTGTCATTATTACATCAGTTGCTTGAGCAAGCGTAGCGATTGAGTTTTCCCAAATTGCTCCGTTTTCAATTAGAGTTTGAGCTTTTATTTTTGTCCGAGTAAAAATATGTACAGTAAACCCAGCTTTTTGCAAGTTTTCTATGATGCTTTTTCCCATCACCCCTGTACCAATAAAACCGATATTCTTTTTTGATTGCATGTTTGTTCCTCCCTTTGAACGAGTGTGAATTTTTTGAAAAAAATCATTTTGCTAAATCTGTTGCTTGAAACGAGAAGCGGTAGTTTTCCACGGGCATGGCTTGAGCCTCCTTGTTCGTAAAAGACACTTACTGTGGGTCTCTAGACGCATGCATTTCCGCAGGAGTAGCTTCCTTTCGTTAAAAGCAACTTGTTTTCTTTGTAGCTAAATAGCTACTATTTCAATTAACATAATTAGCGCACGTTTTTATCCATTTTATGAAACCGATTTTGTTTATATTGTCAAAGACGTATGAATTAGGTTCTCTAACCACATATTAACATGCTTTCGTTTGAAAATTAAAGAATCATCCGTTTCGATTTACACATAGTATAACTATCAAGGAATTTGTTAAGTAAATGAACAAGATGGATCTTATTAAACGTTTAAGTGGATTGTTAGCACATAAATCATACCGGAGAACATACTAGTGCGCTTGTAGTGAAATGAGGCTAATCGTTTACAGAACTTTATTTTAGGATAAATAAGATAACGGAACTATTTAATGTGAATGGAGGAAGATTGGTATGCTTACAAATGAACAAATGAATCATTTGAAGTCAATATTAAATGAAAGGCAAAATGAATTGATCCAGCACATGGATAATCGCTATGGCCTTACCGTACAATCATCGGAAGCAGTTGGTGAGCTTTCAATGTACGACAATCATCCTGCTGATATGGGAACGGAAACCTTTGAAAGAGGGAAAGACCTTGCATTAGTCGAGCATGCTGAAAAGGAACTAGAAGATATTAACGAAGCAATCCATGCGATTGAAGAAGGTACGTATGGCGTATGTACGAAATGCGGCCGTGATATTTCTTACGAAAGACTTACCGCAGTTCCTACGACAGACAGATGCCGTGAGCATGCTGAAAATGCTGCATTTACACGGAGTCGCCCGGTTGAGGAGGAAATTTTTAGTCCGAGCTTTCGTGTAAATGAAGAAAGCGAAGAAAACGTCGGATTTGATGCTGAGGATACGTGGCAAGCTGTTAGCCAATATGGAACCTCCGAAACACCTTCGGATTTTTATGGCGATCATGATGATTATACTGAAATGTATCCGAATAAGGATGAACTAGTCGGTTCATCAGAAGATGTAGAAGCTTATTTAGCAGCGGATATTGACGGGTCATTGAATGAAAAAGTACGACATTATCGAAGTTCTAAATAATTCTAAATAAAATAAACAAGTACAAAGAAAAAACAAAGGGCGGGACGTAACGAAGCAGCTAATCGAAATTTTGAATGAACGAATGAGAGTACCACTGTAAATATACGTAGACTTATGTGAGAAAATCATTCGTCGGCTCACTTGCTGCATGCTATAAAGAAGACACTGTGCGGCGAATGTCGCACTTGTGTCTTTCCTGTGGTTCTATTCTAAATAAGATTTCAACTAGTTAAATGTAATGCGTTTGTCCCGACCACAGTTTTTCGATTGGTTATTCGGAAATGCTACTTTCTTTTGGATTTATTAATGTTAATTCTGTTGTTTCCAGTTTTCCTTCACGGACATATTCAATTACTAATGTGTCGCCGATTTCAGTATTATTATACATATACACTCGCAAGTCGAGAAGAGTAGAGATGGGCTCTCCATTAATTTTTGTAATAATATCAAATTGCTTTAGCCCTGCTTTATCAGCTGGAGATTCGGATTGTACATTTGCAATGACCATTCCTCCTTTAACGTTCTGCGGTAGAATAACTTTATGTTGGTATTGTAACGGAACTTGGTTAACTGCTGCTGTTCGGATGCCGATTAGCGGCCGGATAATTTCTCCGTCTGTTTCCAACTGCTTAATAATTGGCAATGCTGTATCACTTGGAATTGCAAAACCGATACCTTCCACTGCTTGTTGGGCAATTTTCATCGAATTGATGCCAATTACTTTACCTTCGGGGTTTACTAATGCGCCTCCGCTATTTCCTGGATTAATTGCTGCGTCTGTTTGAATTACTTCTGTAATCCAGTCTGGTTGCCGATCTCCATTTGTATCAACCTCTATAGAGCGATTTAATCCACTAATTATCCCTTTTGTTACCGTACCCGCAAATTCAGATCCAAGTGGGTTGCCAATAGCGATCACCGTTTGACCTACTTGTAATTTTTCCGATGAGGCAAATTGAGCGACTGTTTCCACACCTTCTCCATCAATTTCAAGAACAGCTAAATCGGATAACGCATCGGTGCCTAATATTTTTGCTTCGGCTGTTTTTCCATCACCTAGATCAATTTCTACTTGTTCTGCTTTATCGACAACGTGATGATTTGTAACAATATATGCTTTCCCATTTTCTTTTTTATAGATGACCCCAGTCCCAGTACCGGCTTGCTCTGAGTTTGTCCATATATCCTGCTGCTGTAAATTCGTAACTCCTACAACGGCTTTCGTTACGTTTTCGATATTTAAAGGCTGTTCTTCACTTAATACGTCGGTAGAAACGTGTTGGACATTGCTCTCAGGCTGTGAAGCTTGGGCTTGGTTTTCATGTGCTTCAGAAATAGGTAGTATATTTGTAATAAGCATCATGAGTATAATTGTTGCAGCAATTACACCTCCCGTTATTCCGCTCAATACATGTGTGAGCATTCCTTTTTTGGTGGACTTTCGTTTATGGTCTCGTTTTTCTTGGTTTATCGTATTTGTATACGTACTATCTTCGAGAGATAAATCATGTTTAGCGTTATTTTGCTCATCATTATGTTTCACACCAATCACCCTTTCTTTTCTGCTATCGTTATTATATCTACGGATCTAGGTATGCATTTGGTAAAATTGTGGGAAATATGTGTAAAAAAATATAAATCGCTGTTCACTTTTCTTAACATATGCAAAAATGAAATTACGATACGTTTTACGATGGAGGTGCTGATGTGACTTATCATATTGGAATTGTAGAAGATGATCCGAATATTCAACATATTGTATCTGCGTATTTACAAAAGGAGGGCTACTTTGTCTCTGTTTTTGAACAGGCAGAAAAAGCACAAGAGCTATGGGAAACAAACCCACCAGATATGTGGATTTTAGATATTATGTTGCCAGGAATGGACGGATATGAGTTTTGTAAGCAGATACGAAATAAAAGTGATGTTCCTATTATTATAATTTCGGCAAAAGATGAAGAAATTGATAAAATCCTTGGTTTGGAGCTAGGTAGTGACGATTACCTTACAAAACCATTTAGTCCTCGTGAGCTTGTTGCACGTGTGAAAAGGCTCTTTAAACGAGCACAGCCTAAACAGGATAAAACGAATCAATTGCAGAAAATTACAGTTAATCATCTAGTTATATATATAAATGAACGTCAAATATATTGGCGTGGGGAACAATTTGAAGTGACAGCTAAGGAATTTGACATGCTTCTATTATTTGCTGAACATCCAAATCGAGCCTTTTCAAGAGAAGAACTTTTACAGCATGTATGGGGGCATGATTATTTTGGCAGTGATCGTGCAGTAGATGATTTAATTAAGCGTATACGGAAAAAGTTCGACGCCATCCCATTGGAAACGGTTTGGGGATTTGGTTATCGTTTACGGAAAGATGATATCGAATGAAGCTGCAATATCAATTAAATGCAGCTTTCACTGCATTGCTATTCGTTGTGATGGCTGTTACTGGTTTTGTTATTTACTCTTTAATTCTCAATTTACTTATTCAAGATGAAGAAAGACAACTGGAACAGAAGGGAGAATTGCTCGTACGTTTTTTAACGGAGGAGTACGGGAATAGTCAAAATATCGGACAATTTAGTCACTTCCTTGAAGAACAAAATTTACAGCTCATTTTGTATGATCGATATGAGAACTCCGTCTACTTTTCTACGATGCCGGTAGAGATTGTTCAAGGATTTGCTGAAAATAATAATTTCACCGATAATCGTGAAGGTTTGTGGGAATATAAAAACAATAAGTTTGTCACTTCAAAAAAAATATTTTATCCAGAAAGCACAGGGCTTGAATTAATATTGCTCACGCCGGTAAATGATTTGCAAACGGTTCAACAAAACTTTATTTTGCGACTGTTCATCGTATTTTTAATCGGCGCATTAGCAGCGGTTTTGCTTAGTTATTTTATGACGAACAAATTAGTAACACCGTTAACAAGGTTGAAGCGTCAATTAAAAAAGATTGAAAAGAGACAATTTGACTCGATCGAACGTGTGAAAGCTACTGGAGAAATTAGGGAAGTTGAGCAAAGTGTGTATGAAATGGCAAAGGAATTGCAACGGTATATGAATGCACAGCAAATATTCTTTCAAAATGCGAGCCATGAGCTTAAAACACCTTTAATGACGATCCAAGGATATGCGGAAGGGATAAAAGATGGTGTTTTCAATAAAGACGAAGCAGCACAGCATCTTAATGTGATGATTGCAGAAGTGAACCGACTTAAAAAAATTATTAATGAAATGATTTTATTGGCAAAACTGGATAGTGAGCCGTTCGGCTACGACCCATCAAAGGTAAATATAGCATCGCTTTTGGAAAGAGTGATGGAAAGAGTATTGCCGTTTATTAAAGAAAAAAATATTCATGTTCAACTAAAGGTGGATGAGCAGCTTTTCCTTTATGTTGATGAAGATAAGTTGCTTCGCGCGTTATTAAATATTTTAACGAACGGTGTACGCTATGCCGCTTCAACAGTAAAAATTACTGGGAATGAAGAAAATGGTGAAGTTGTACTCGTAATTGAAGATGATGGAGAAGGCATTCCAGACGATTTGCTCCCTCATATTTTTCACCGGTTCGTAAAGGGACAAAATGGAGAAACGGGACTAGGACTAGCTATTGCACGTGCGATTGTGGAGCAATCGAAAGGGAGGATAACGGTTAATCAATCCGTCCTTGGTGGTGCGAAGTTTACGATGCACTTTTCAAAGTAAAGGAAATCTTTTTATAATAAATATTTGGAATTTAATGTAATTGTCCGGTTTTATGATATAATGGTATAGTTTGATTCATATTTAATTAGAGGAGCGTACTTTTATGCACTTAAGAGAAGACATTCGAAACATCGCTATTATCGCCCACGTAGACCATGGAAAAACAACATTGGTTGACCAGTTATTAAAGTATTCTGGAACCTTTCGAGAAAATGAACATGTAGAAACAAGAGCGATGGATTCTGGAGATATAGAAAAAGAACGAGGTATTACAATTTTAGCCAAAAATACGGCGATTCAATATAACGATACAACGATTAACATTTTAGATACACCTGGACATGCTGATTTCGGTGGAGAAGTTGAACGGATTATGAAAATGGTTGACGGCGTTATTTTAGTCGTTGATGCTTATGAAGGAACAATGCCGCAAACTCGCTTTGTTCTAAAAAAGGCATTAGAACAGAAATTGACTCCGATCGTTGTCTTAAATAAAATTGATCGACCGAATGCACGACCGAGTGAAGTTATTGATGAAGTGCTCGATCTATTTATTGATCTCGGTGCAGATGATGAGCAGCTGGAGTTTCCGGTTGTCTATGCGTCTGCTTTAAATGGTACATCAGGAGAAGAGCCAGAGCAGCAAAGTGAAACAATGGAACCTGTGTTTAAAATGATATTAAACCATATCCCTGCCCCGGTGGATACGAGTGGAGAACCTTTACAGTTCCAAGTAACATTGCTTGATTATAATGATTACGTTGGTCGTGTCGGTATTGGCCGCGTCTTTCGCGGAAAAATTCGCGTCGGTCAGCAAGTAGTCGTTATGAAAAAAGATGGTACAACAAAATCATTCCGTGTTACGAAGCTATTTGGTTTTATCGGACTTAAAAGGATTGAAATAGACGAAGCAAAAGCAGGCGATATTGTAGCAGTATCTGGAATGGATGATATTAATATCGGGGAAACAATTTGTCCGAAAGAACATCCGGATGCGCTACCAATGCTTCGAATTGATGAGCCGACATTGCAAATGACTTTTTTAGTTAACAATAGTCCATTTGCTGGAAAAGATGGGAAGTATATTACATCGGCAAAAATTGAAGAGCGGCTTTTAACTCAATTAGAGACGGATGTTAGCTTACGGGTTGATCCAACGGATTCTCCTGATGCATGGATCGTATCTGGACGTGGAGAGCTTCACTTATCAATACTTGTGGAAAACATGCGTAGAGAAGGCTATGAGCTACAGTTATCCAAGCCGAAAGTTATTTTGAAGGAAATAGATGGTAAATTGTGTGAGCCAATGGAGCGCGTTCAAATTGACGTTCCAGAAGCGTATACAGGTGCTGTAATGGAGTCTATTGGTGCTCGTAAAGGTGAAATGCTGGATATGGTGAACCAAGGGAATGGGCAAGTTCGTCTCGAATTTAAAGTACCTTCACGTGGTTTACTAGGATATACAACGGAGTTTCTATCGCAAACGAGAGGGTACGGTATATTAAATCATACGTTTAGTGATTATGAGCCAGTTGTAAAGGGTCAGGTTGGCGGTCGTCGACAAGGGGTGCTCGTTAGTTTAGAGGCCGGAAAAGCAACAACTTACGGCATCATGCATTTAGAAGATCGCGGAGTCATTTTCATTGAACCGGGGACAGAAGTATATGCTGGTATGATTGTTGGTGAGCATAATCGGGAAAATGATTTGACAGTTAATATTACAAAAGAAAAGCATTTGACTAATATACGTTCCGCGCATAAAGATCAAACAACGACGATTAAAAAGGCTCGAGCGATGTCGTTAGAGGAAGCGATCGAATATTTGGATGATGATGAGTATTGTGAAGTTACTCCAAAGGCTGTTCGACTACGTAAAAAAATATTGAATAAAAACGAAAGAGAAAAAGCGGCAAAACGTCAAAAAAGTGAGTAGAAGATAATGTACAGGTCAGCGTATAATGCAACTTAATTACGCTGACTTTGTTTATAAGTTTTTTAAAAAAAGAACTGCAGTAATACGATTGTTTAAAACACATGACAGCAACCAGCGAGACGGTTTGAGGTGCAGGGCCGTGAAAGAGCGTCCGCCAGTAATGTAAAACAACAGAATTGACTAACTTTTTCTAGAAATACACACAAGTTCGAACGAAAAAAACAGTAAGAAATAATAGGTGGAAAAATAAACCTAATCATAATATCCGAATGGAGGTTCTAGTATGAATCGATTGTTTCACCGATTTGCTTTTCTAGCAAAATTTCATAAATCGCTCCCATTTTTAAAGGATTTTTTCTTTGCGAATGAAGTGTCGATTGGAAAAAAAGCATTTTTTGCTGTGACAATTGTTGGTTATATCGTTTTTCCATTTGACTTAATTCCTGATTTTATTTTAGGATTTGGGATTATCGATGATTTAGCAATTGCCGCATTTTTATTACAGCAACTCGTTAAATTAGCCCCACATTCTTTAAAAGAAAAGCATCAGCTTCATTTATAAAGGCTACAACGTATACACGAGCTCATGTACGATGTGAATTAAAAATGCTTTGTTTTCCTTCCTCTATTTCTGTACATTACTTTTACAAATAATCGATTGATTATATAATGAACTAAATTTATAATAAATAATGTATAATTTTTATAAAATGCATAACTACTTATTTATATGATGAGGAGGATTAAATTTGTGTTCATTTGCACTTGCAGAAGATGTTCTAAAAGCAATTGGGGAGGAAACACGCCTAAAAATAATTGCTTTTTTAACAATGGATACATTTTGTGTATGTGAATTAGTTGAGCTGCTTGGAATGAGCCAGCCTTCGATTAGTCAGCACATACGTAAATTAAAGCAAGTCGATTTGATCTTGGAAGATAAAAGAGGGAAGTGGAACTTTTATTCTTTAAATCGCTATCATCCTTATTATCCTTTATTGCTTCATCTAATGAACACGCTGCCCTCTGTAGCGACACAAGTGAAGGAGCTAGAGATCAATCGGAAAAGAATTGTTTGTAAATAAGTGAGTACCGCAAATTTTGGAGGAAAGAGATGCTTGTATATTTAGCCGTAATTATTTTTGTATTAACATTAATTTTTGTTATTTGGCAGCCACGAGGCTTATCAATTGGCTGGTCTGCTTGTATGGGCGCACTTCTAGCATTACTTGTCGGTGTAGTATCCTTTGGAGACGTGATCGATGTAACTAGCATCGTATGGAACGCCACGTTAACCTTTGTTGCGTTAATTATTATCTCTTTAATTTTAGATGAGATAGGCTTTTTCGAATGGGCAGCATTACATATGGCACGCGTTGCCAATGGAAATGGTTTGAAAATGTTTATTCTTGTGACATTGCTCGGTGCACTTGTTGCTGCCTTGTTTGCAAACGATGGGGCTGCTCTAATTTTAACGCCAATTGTACTTGCGATGGTACGAGCACTTGATTTTAAGGAAAAGATTGTGCTTCCGTTTGTGATGGCATCTGGGTTTATTGCAGATACAACTTCATTACCCTTTGTCGTAAGCAACCTTGTAAACATTGTTTCAGCAGACTTTTTTAATATCGGATTTTTAGAATATGCGGTTCGCATGGTTGTGCCGAATATGTTTAGTCTCGGAGCAAGTATTGTTGTATTGTATTTGTTTTTTCGGAAAAGCATTCCTCGAAATTATGAAGTAACACAGTTAAAAAAACCAGCAGCTGCTTTGAAGGATCTACGTTTGTTTTATTTATCCTGGGGCGTTCTGATCATTTTACTCGTCGGTTATTTTGTCAGTGAGACGTTAGCAATTCCGGTGTCTTTGGTAGCAGGGATCGTTGCTCTTTTATTTCTTTTTATTTCTCGTACAAGCTCTGCAGTAAATGTAAGAATGGTACTAAAAAGTGCACCTTGGGCAATTGTATTTTTCTCTATTGGTATGTATGTCGTAGTGTATGGACTACGTAATGTAGGACTTACTAGTGTGTTGGCAGATGTTATTGAAACGATCGCTGCTGAGGGTGTATTCGCCGCTACGATAGGAATGGGCTTTATTGCTGCAATTTTATCATCGATAATGAATAATATGCCGACCGTTATGATTGATGCATTAGCAATAGCGGAGACGAGCACAACCGGTATCGTTAGGGAATCACTTATTTATGCCAATATAATTGGTTCCGATTTAGGTCCAAAAATAACGCCCATTGGTTCACTAGCGACGCTTTTATGGCTTCATGTGCTTCAAACGAAAGGCGTAAAAATTACGTGGGGTTATTATTTTAAAGTAGGGCTATTGCTAACGGTACCTACGTTGTTTATTACATTAGTCGGCTTGTATTTATGGCTTGGCTTTATTTACTAAAAGGGAGATAGGATAACGTGAGTAAAAAAATCATTTATTTTTTATGTACGGGTAATTCTTGTCGCAGTCAAATCGCGGAAGGGTTTGCCAGGAAGTATTTGCATGAAGAATGTGATGTCTATTCGGCAGGGATTGAAGCACATGGTTTAAATCCAAAAGCAATACAGGTTATGAAAGAAATAGATGTTGATATTTCACAGCAGACGTCGGATATAGTGGCATATGAAATATTAAATCGGGCGGACTACGTTATAACTCTTTGTGGGGATGCTAATGATAAGTGTCCAGTGACACCGCCGAACATCACCCGTCTGCACTGGGGATTTGATGATCCTGCTCAAGCAAAAGGTACGGAAGAGGAACAATGGCAAGTGTTTCGCAGAGTAAGGGATGAAATTGAACAACGAATTCAGTCGTTTAAAGAAGAAATGAAAAGTTGCTCTGTAGATGAGCTTTAAGTTGGGTGGTAAGAAAATGCATTTTCCTATGCCCTTCATTTAATCCAAAAAGGCTTTCACCAAAATTAACTGGTGAAGGCCTTTCTTATTTAGGTTGTACAATATGTGACGTTGGTGAAGAAAAATCACATTACTTTTTGCTAGGAAAATGTGAAGTCATGAACGTCATTTGGCAAAGAACCGTTATTTATTCATCTTCGTTCGGGATATACTTTGTGAAATAGACTGCAAATATTGAAAACAGAAAGACGAGTCCCCAAGAAGCAATACCATTCCATCGTACGTCGATTCTTAGGCCAACTAATAATACGAGTATACTTAAGCCAATAAATAAAGCAGTAAAATACTTTTTCATCGTTTGCACCTCTGTTTGATTGTAAGTGAATTCGTTTTTAGTTGTAGTGTAAACAGACTGGAAATCAATTACAATATAAATCTAGGATCGGCATTCACATTATTACTAGTATACGACAGACTAGTATAAAACGCATCTAAACGAGTATAGGTGATGGAGTCAAGTATTTGTGGGTGTTATTTTAAGAAGTTAAAAAACCTCTCTTTTTATTCGTTACTAGTAGTATTGATTCCTACCGACCGCAGTAGATATACACTACGCTTTCCGTGGGAACGGTCTCAGCTTTTGTAGCTCCTCGTTTCCGAGTCGCTTCAAGGATTTTCGGGTTTGTTTTGTTCCCCAAGGAATCTGCGGATATTTTCTACGCCTAATCTGTGGACAATGGCTCCGCTTATATAAAAGGTTTTTCAAGCTTCTTAAATGGATTTCCAGGAATTGCTTTACCTACTGGAACTTTCTCTAAGGGAGTCTTCCCATATGTCAACGGCTATTGTTGATATATTAATAGCAAATTTTCGAATGAATTTCCCAGTAGTTCATATGTTCTCCTGCAAGCACTTTACGCATATACTTTAGACGTATATATACACTTAGAGAATTTTAAAGAGCAGATTTTCGGTTAGTTGAAAATAAGAGCTATTATGTAATTAATTCAGCATGTATACTTAAAGAAGTAGCCTTATTCGTTTCAATGAAGTATCGTTTTTTTTTCGAAGATCTAAATAATAAGTGGAAGGTAAATCTTAAACATATTATAAAAGGAGCGATAAGGTGAGGAACGTTGTGATCGTTGAAGGGTGTCGTACGGCGGTCGGGAAAAGAAAAGGAGCTTTTGCAAACTGTCGACCAGATGAATTGCTCGCACAGGTTTTACAAGCGTTAACAGCACGAGCACGTGTGAACAAGGACATCGTTGAAGATATTATTATTGGTTGTGTCACGCAAGTAAATGAACAAGCGATGAATATTGCACGTACTGCTAGTTTAATTGCTGGTTTTCCTGAACATGTACCTGGTGTAACAATCGATCGGCAATGTGGCAGCAGTGAGCAGGCAGTTCATTTTGCAGCTCAAGCGATTATGGCAGGCGACATGGACGTCATCATTGCCGGCGGGGTCGAGAGCATGACGCGTGCACCGATGTTTTCGAATCTCAGGAAAGTACAATCGAGCCCAAAATTAACAAAAAACTATCGGATTGTCAATCAAGGGATAGCTGCAGAAATGATAGCAGAAAAATGGAGGCTATCCAGAAAGCAATTAGACGACTATGCGTTACGGAGTCATAAATTGGCTGTTCGTGCATTGCAGAATAATTATTTTTCAAAAGAAATTGCTCCAATTGAAGTAGTTGATCGTACAGGTATGGTTAAGATTATCGATCGTGATGAAGGACCGCGAGAAAATGCTCATATCGAAGCGCTTGAAGCTTTAGATCCAGTCTTTCAAGAAAGTGGGAGAATAACTGCTGGCAATGCAAGTCAAATTAGTGATGGGGCGAGTGCGGTTATCCTTATGGCAGAGAATAAAGCGGACGCGCTCGGATTGAAGCCAAAAGCACGAATAATTGCAAGATCGGTTGTTGGGTCAGATCCTACGCTTATGCTGACAGGACCGATAGCAGCAACAAAGAAAGCATTAGACCGTTGCGGATTAACAATTGAGCAAATTGATCGGTATGAAATTAATGAAGCATTTGCACCTGTACCGCTTGCATGGCTGCATGAAGTAGAAGGAGATATACATAAATTAAATGTAAACGGAGGGGCTATTGCCCTAGGGCATCCATTAGGAGCTACAGGTACAAAGCTACTCGTTTCACTAATGTATGAGCTTGAGCGAATAAATGGAACGTACGGACTACTGTCGATTTGTGAAGGTATGGGCATGGCAAATGCAACGATAATTGAAAGGATAAAATAGAAGGTTACGTTAGTGTTTTATTTATAAGAAAAAAGGAGTTTTTTCCCTTATGAAACTACAAAAAAAGTGTATCGTATTGGCAGTATTATTCGTAATTTGGATTGTTCTTACAGCATGTACGAGCGATGAAGAAAATGAAGAAGTTAATTCCCAAGAAAAAGAAGAAGAGATTCAACTACCGGAAGCGGAAGAAGAAATGGCCGTAGACGAGCCAATTACAAAGGAAATTACCGTTTCAGCAATAGGAGATATGTTAATTCATAAGCGGGTGTATGATGATGCAGAGGTTGCGAACGGCTATGATTTTATTCCAATGTTACAAGAGGTAGAAAAATATTTGAATGACAGTACGATTACGGTTGCAAATCAAGAAACAATGATCGGAGGCATCGACTTCGGATTGTCAACGTACCCGGCATTTAATAGTCCTCAAGAAGTGGGTGATGCATTAAAAGAGGTAGGTGTGAACGTTGTATCGCTAGCTAATAATCATACGTTGGATCGTGGAGAGGATGTCATCCAGAGTGCGATTGCTCATTGGGAAACGATTGACATGATGTATGTAGGTGCATATAAAGATGAACAAGACAGGAATACGGTACGTATTTATCACACAGAAGAAGATATTTCAGTCGCATTTTTAGCGTACACATATGGAACAAATGGGATTCCAATTCCAGAAGGAAAAGACTTTTTAGTGAATCTAATTGATAAAGAAATTATGCGTGCTGATATTGAAAATGCACAGGAAAAAGCAGATGTAGTCATTCTTAGTTTACATTTCGGAAATGAATACGAACGATTCCCAAGCGAAGAGCAAAAGGAACTGGTGCAATTTGCTGCAGATAATGGTGTCCACGCAGTTTTAGGGCATCATCCGCATGTATTACAACCACTTGAATGGGTTGAAGGGGATAATGGCAATCAAACGCTCGTTGCCTATTCATTAGGGAATTTTTTATCTGGACAAGACAAGCTATATCGGCAGATCGGTGGCGTGTTAAAGTTTACAATTGAACAAACGATAGATGGAGAAGAAAAAACTGTTCAGCTCAAGTCACCTGCATTTTTGCCAACGTATGTTTATAATGAGAATGATACCAATTACCGTGTACTCCCGATGTTTCAAGTGACAAATAATGAATTACCCGATGCTGCTAACCATTATAATGAGATAAAAACGCATATGTCTCAATGGTTGCCTGAGCTTGAATTTATTGAGGAATAATATGTGCTAGCTGGTTTAACGCCGGTAGACTAATCAGAACACGAATACATTCAAGCGTGCTTTCGGGATGGTATTCTACTATTTGTACGGAGAAATCGAGCGCATGTTGTATAGAAGGAGAATATGAAGAATGCAATGGAAAAATATATATAGAGGAATAGCGATGGGGGCAAGCGATGTCGTCCCTGGAGTGAGTGGAGGAACAATTGCCGTATTGCTCGGGTTTTATGATCAGCTTATTGCTGCAATTAATGGTTTTTTTACAAAGAATTGGCGCACCCATTTATCTTTTTTGCTTCCATTAGGATTAGGGGTCGTTTTTGCTATTTTTACACTGAGTAAATTAATGGATTGGCTGCTTTTAAACTATCCCGTTCCAACTTTCTTTTTCTTCATTGGGCTAATTATAGGAGTGTTGCCCTTATTGTTTCGAGAAGCAGATGCAAAAAACACCTTCCAAGCTAGGCATATAGGATTAATTGCAGTTGGGGCAGTATTAGTTGGGATGCTCGTCTTTTTTAAAGATTCCAACCCAGGAGCGGTTATTACAGATCGCACGGTTTTTACTTATATTTTATTGTTTTTCTCAGGCGTAGCTGCGAGTGCAGCAATGATCCTTCCGGGAATAAGCGGTTCTTTAGTTTTGCTAATTATCGGCGTGTACTCTACCGTAATGCGTGCAATTAGTAATTTAGAGCTGCCTGTGATCATTGTAATGGGCTTAGGGATTGTATTTGGAATTATAGTTATGAGTAAAGTGATTCATTACTTTTTTAAACACTATCGTATCGCTGCGTTCGCACTAATTATCGGTTTAGTCATTGGGTCTATTGTCGTAATTTTTCCTGGATGGCCAACAGATACATTTATGCTCGTTTCTAGTATTGCTTCCTTTGCAGCAGGATTGTTTGTAGCTTATATTTTAGGAAAGACGGAATACGTCTAAAAAAACGGTTCTGCCGTAACTCAAAACTATCAAAATGAAAAACATCGGCCGATACTTTTTGAAAGTGTCAGCCGATGTTTGCTTAAAGATAATTCCTTCTAATTTTTCAGGTAGTAGTCGCATAAAGTAATTTAGCCGATGTTAGCCTTTTTCTAACAGCTATACCAACCCAAGCAGCTAGAAACGCTTTAATGATTCCACCAATAATAAACGGTGTAAATCCGCTGGCAATCGCTACACGCCAAGGCAAATCAGCAACTATTTTTAACCAAATTGTACCAATAGTCAATGTAATAAACATTCCAATAATATTAGCGATAAATGCGTGTGTAACGGTAAAACCAGTTTTTTCTAAATAATAACCAATAATAAATGCTGTAGGGATAAAACCGATTAAAAATCCTCCCGTAGGTCCTACAACCACACCGAGTCCACCAGACATTTGGGCAAATACTGGTATTCCAATTGCACCGATAATTAAATATAAAGTAGCTGATAAAGTCCCATATCTTGATCCTAAGATTGTTGCAGCTAATCCAATCCCTAATGTTTGCCCTGTAATGGGAACAAGTGGAAGTGGGATCGTTAGTTGTGCAGAAACGGCAATAATAGCCGCAAATAAAGCGGTTACGATCATCATTCGCAACTTTAAGCTTGAATCCGACATCTTTTTTCTCTCCTCCATTGTTAACCTACAATATTTTTGGTTTACATTTATACTTTATAGGAAACCAATTTAGTTTGTCAATACTTTTATTTCACTCGATTGCGTCACGTATTTGTGGGTGTTATTTTAAGAAGTTAAAAAACCGCTCTTTGTATTCGTTAATTTTTAGTATTGATTCCTACCGACCGCAGTAGATATACACTACGCTTTCCGAGGAGGCTGAAGCCGTGCCCGCGGAAAGCATCCACCTGCAGTGAAAATCAACGGTGTTATTCATGTGTATATCGTTCGAAGTAAAATTGATCACATATTATCTAGTTAGATAAGTGCATGTGTTCCCCCACAAACATTTTACTCATACTGTCCACTCAGGTGACAGGATGCGTTTGTATCAATGCTTTTTCCAATATATAATGAAAATAAAAAAGCAGGTGTGAAGATGGAGCGACCAGCGATCTTAATTGTAGAAGATGAAAGCAAGTTAAGCAGAGTCTTGGAATTAGAGCTTGCTTATGAAAATTATAAACCGGAAGTAGCTGCGAATGGGAAAGAAGCGATACAAAAAATGGCAGAAAAAGAATGGGACTTAGTGTTACTTGACATTATGCTTCCTGAACTGAGTGGGCTTGAAGTGCTACGAAGAATAAGAAAAAACGATGACCTTACCCCTATTATTTTGTTAACTGCACGCGATCAAGTATATGATAAAGTAAGCGGCTTAGATTTAGGAGCAAATGATTATATGACGAAGCCTTTTCAAATAGAAGAATTGTTAGCCCGTATACGTGCTCAGCTGCGTCATCCTAGAATAAATCAAACGAAAGAGGAAAAGCTTGAAATTGGAGACCTGCAATTAAATGTGGATACTCGAGAAGTAGTAAGAGCTGGTACGTCTATTAATTTAACACCTAGGGAATTTGATTTACTCGTTTGCTTACTTACGAATCAAAATATCGTATTAACGAGAGAACAGCTACTCAATTTAGTATGGGGATATGATTATGTTGGAGATACGAATGTAGTCGACGTTTATATTCGTTATTTACGACAAAAGGTCGATAAAGGATTCACACCGTCCTATATAAAAACGGTACGAGGTGTAGGTTATACAATAAAGGATCAGATGTAATGAATTTACGTACGAAAATACAACTCTTTTCTAGCTTGTTTATGCTCTTATTAATCGCGCTCATCAATTCGGCAATCTATATATTGTTTTATAATATATCGGTGAATAATGAGCTAGATGAATTAGTAACACATACAAACACAATAGTCGAAACATTAAATGATAATGTCAATATTCCAGAAAAAGACCTGTTGCAAGCATTTTTACCGACAAAAGGGACAATACAAGTTATTCGTGAAGACGGAGAATTACTAATTCCAACACTTACAAAAAAAGAAGCATATCGTAAAGTACCTAAAAGCTTTTCTGGATCGGAATCACATACCATTATTAAAAACAGGGAAGGCATCCCTATTATAATGGTCAACAAACCGATAATATGGAAAAATGGTGAAGTAGTTACGCTGCAGGTTTCGGAGCATTTATTTACACTGACAGAAACAATGAAAAACTTGTTTTACGTTTTATTACTCGCTTCGCTATTTATACTAATTCCAACGATTATAGCTGGAAATGTGTTAAGCCGATTCTTACTTCAACCGATTAAAGCCTTAATCCAAACGATGAAAATAAATATAAACAAGCAGCAATGGAAAAAGCTTGACGTCAACCATCGATCGAAAGATGAACTAAGTGAATTGGCGCAAACATTTAATAATATGATTGCACATTTAAAAGCGAATTTTGAAAAACAGGAACAATTTGTGTCAAATGCTTCCCATGAATTGAAAACGCCACTTTCAATTATAAAAAGCTATGCTCAATTATTAAACAGACGTGGAAAAACTCATCCAGAGCTGTTTGAAGAGTCTGTTGAAGCAATTGAGTCGGAAGCAGATCGTATGGAACATCTTATAGAGCACATGTTACTGCTGGCGAAAAATAAACAAGAAACAAGCGTGGAGATAGTAGACCTCGTGCAACTATGCATAACTACTGTGCATACATTTCAAAGAGCATATCGGCGAAACATATACTTAGAAAATGAACATACAGCTTTACGAGTAAGCGGAAGTACAGATCAAATTCGTCAAGTGATCTACATTTTGGTCGATAATGCATTAAAATATAGTGATCAAGACGTTCGCATTGTTCTTAACCAAAAAAGCAACTGCGCTGTAATACAAGTAAAGGATAACGGCCCAGGTATAACGGTAGAGGATCAAGCACACATTTTTGACCGATTTTACCGCGTGGATAAAGCAAGAAGCAGAGACACAGGCGGAACTGGGCTCGGGTTAGCGATCGCCAAAACAATTATTACTACGCATGAAGGAGAGTTAGACGTATCCAGCCAATTAGGATTAGGCACAACATTTACGGTTAAGCTGCCACTTATGTAATAGTATTAATATTATTCTCAGCAAAATCTAATCTTGATCTCAGTATCTTTTCATTCTCAATCGATAAGATGAAAGTAACCGAATCAAGGAGGTAATTCAATGAAAAGCAAAAAAATGGTTATAGCAATAACGGGCATAGTAGCGGCAGGGGCTTTATTCTTAGGTATTTATCACTCAGACGCTGCCCAAGCAGAGCCCAATCTATCATTCGAAGAAGTGGAACAGTTAGTAATAAACCAGTATCCGGGTACGATTACTGAAATGGAATTAGAAAAAGATCTAAACAAAGCAGTATATGAAGTGGAAGTTGAAAGTGAAGGAAAAAAATATGACTTAAAGCTTGATGGCGATACAGGTGAAGTACTAAAGCTGAAAGAAAAGGATCTGACGATAAAAGAAAAAGAATCTGCTAGCTCAAAGCAAAGGAAAACAGAAGGTTCCAGTAATACCGATCAAAGTGAAAAGGATAATAGCGAAAATTTAAATTCAGATGTGCAACAAACCGTAATAGATTCTACAGAGGCTATACAAATTGCCCAAAAGGAATTCCCTGGCACAGTAATTAGTTTTGAGCTTGATGAAAATAATAATCGTCTCTTATACGAAATTGAAATAGAAGCAGGCAAGGAAGAAGCAGAAATAGAAATAGATGCATATACCGGCGAAGTGCTCGTCGTTGAGGTTGATTATTAATTAAAGAAGGAGGAAAGGCTTAGCCCATTTGTATAGAGCGCCTTTCCTTCTTTACATATTTGCTAGTAAACGTTTTGCTATTTGTTCAAACTCATCAGGACCAATCCCTGGTGCAAATTCTTCTGGTAAATCATCTAACTCTGGGATAGCCCCTCCTTCTGGCACCCCCTCTTTAACGATCAACGGTTCTCCGTTACTTGGGTTGGTACCCTTCCAAATTTTTCGAATGTCGTTATAATCCCCATCGTTATTCCAAGTAAATAATACATTTCCAACACCTTGTTCTTCATATTTTTTTGCATGGTCAAATACCCTATTATCCAAGTTAGGGATCGGAAGCATTTTTGTTAAATCAACTCCGGTTGCTATTTCCAATGCTTTTGCATAAGCAACAATATGCGCGCCACCACGAACAAGTAAGTAACCAATCATTTCGCGCGCAGTAGGGTGGTCTGTCATTTCATAAACACGCATTTTATGGGTTCGTGCACCGCATTCCAAAAAAAAGTTGTGTAATAAATCAAGCACTAAATTATTACTTGAAAACACGTTATTCCCTGTCCAAGCATTTCCCATAGAATCGCCAGCTAGTGCTGTTTGTGCATTTGCGATAAAGCTATATGTGTTTCGTTTGTCTTTTGCATTATGCATTGGAGCTAGGTCAGGATCTGCGTTAAATGTAGTTCCTTTTTGTAATAAATTAATTGTATTTGCTACAAGCTCTACATGACCGAATTCTTCTGCTGTAATACTTGCTACAAGATCATAAAACGGTTTTAATTTTCCCTTTTGGCGAAAATTGAAGGATTGGTACATATAATTATTTAAAGTAGACATTTCACCGAACTTTCCACCTAATAGCTCCTGAACAGCAGCAGCTGCGTTAGCATCGCCATATTCGGGAGCAGGAAGTTCGATGAGCAATTTATCAATGCGCTTAAACATTATTGTCCTCCTATATTATAGAAATTAATTTTTTAAATGGCTACAAGCGTAACGACATGGTGTACTCTGTATTTATTACATAGGCGAAACCCAAACAATTGCTTGGTTACGGATATAAAAGGGGGTGTTTTCCTTTTCAATTACAATGTGATCAGGCGTAACGGCTTTCAATATCCCTTGAATTGGATTTTGGGTCGTTTGTACAACGATATTTTTTCCAGAAAGGTTGGAAAGCGTTTGATAAAAATAAGGACATATATGACTTGTCATTTGAATATGAGATTGTGTATTTGCATACAACTCTTATCACTCCTTCGCAGATATTCAGAATAGTCTATGCTGAACATAGGTAAACGTGTAGCAATTTAACAATGTTTAACGAGCTAAGGATATAAATCTGTAAAAGAAGGTGTGTCTATAGAAATACTTTTAATAGTAAAAGCATATAACATGGGGAATTGAAAGAGTGGTTAGGATACAAAAAAATGAATTTAACCTTCAACGTAACTTGAAGCAATGAATAATAAATCTAATGTTTTTTTGAAAAACGTGTTTAGTATAATTTAAAAAAGGATATTAAATTATTGATAAGGCTAAAGATTTGTATCTTTCCTAATCAACACCAATCGTAAAGAGGGATTCGTATGGCTGATAAAGAAGTAACAGTATACATCAGTGACAACTGTAAGGAATGTGAGGCGTTAATTAAGCAGCTTGAGGAATGGGATATAGCATATAATAAAATTAATGTTACGAAGGAACAGAAAAAGATGGACAGATTGCAAAGCATGGATATCTATGGTACACCTGCCTTATTTGTTAAAGGCCGTAAGCTGCCTGTTTTAGGTTTTCAAAAAAACAAATTAAAAGATGTCTTAAACATAATGAATTAACATGTGCGCACCGATTTGACTGACACACCTGTTGTGTTAAAACATATGCTAGTAGTAGATACGAGTAAAAAAAGAGGTGTGTGCACTATGTACAGATACCCTTATGAACATTCGATGTATCCATATTCTATTGCAAAGCAGCTTCCGCACGACCCTGCGTTTGTTCCACATGCACATATGGAATCACATAACGCTTATCCATACAGTATGGAAAGCCACTATCCGTTCTATCAAACACCTTTTGATTATTATGCCAAACCAAAGCAACCGGCACAGTGGCCGGAGCAATTTAATCCAAGTGCAGGCTATTCAAGCTATCAGAAGGAACAAGCTAGCATTAATCGTCCAAATGGGTTTACGAATCCATTCCAAAATGAAAGCGGACAGCTAGATGTGAACAAAGTAATGGCGACAGTAAGTCAATTCGCGAATACCGTACAACAAATTTCCCCAGTAATAAAGCAATTTAACGATTTAATGAAAAGCTTCAAATAGATCGATCTGTGATTTAAATTGCATTGGAGAAGCTTATTATATTTTTTCCTATTCGGGAGATGCTAGTATCGTCTAATTAAAGGAGAATGCTTATGATTGCTTGCTTAGTCATTCATGGGTATACGGGTGGACCACATGAAGTGAATCCATTGGCGGAATACTTAGCAGAAAATACGGGTTGGTATATTCATGTACCGACTTTACCAGGTCATGGAGATACGCTAAATTTAGAGAATGTCACGTATGAACAATGGTTAAAGGCAGCTGAAGAAGCGTTTCTGCAGTTACAGAAAAAATATGACAGCCTTTATGTTATTGGGTTTTCAATGGGGGGGATGATTGCTGCTTACCTTGCTGCAAAGCATAAGGTTGATCGACTCGTTCTGCTGGCGCCTGCAGGAAAATACTTATCACTTAAACATATAGGCTCCTATATTGGTGATGTGATTAGCGATGGCGTAAAAGGAAAGCTAAATGAAAATGAAATGTACGTTCACTATAAAAACAAAATAGGAGACGTTCCATTAAAAGCAAATGTAGAGTTTGTCCGTTTAGTTAAGTTCACAAGACAATATTTAAAGGAAATAGATTGTCCTGTTCTTATTGTACACGGACAGCGTGATGGGTTAGTACCTGCAAAAACAGCTTACTATCTTGATAAAGAAATTAGGTCAGAGCATAAAGAAGTTGTCTTTTTTGAACGATCGGATCATTTGATTTGTTTAGGAGAAGATAGGCATATTTTAAATGACATTATTTACAGCTTTCTTGAAAAAGAAGAGGCAACGTGTTGATGGGGATATTTCCACAGAGAGATATCCCTATTAACATCGTAAATTGGTTGTACAATAAATGACGTTGGTGAAGCAAAATCACATTACTTTTTGGTAGGGAAATGTGAAGGAGATTCACCCTAATGTCATTTATCAAACAACCCGTAAATTTATTTTCTAAAAAAGGAAATTACTAATGCACCTTCGCCAGAATATGTGGAGATAAGTGGACCAGTATCTGTTAAATAAGCATTTTTAAACGAATACGTTTGTTTAATTTCCTCTAAAACATTTTTCCCGTGCTGTTTTGCATTGCAATGTGTCATCACAATCGTTCTGTCACCAGCATAGTCAATATACTCTTGAATTTGTTCGATGAAACGCCGAATCGTTTTTTTATTGCCTCGCACTTTTTCAATCACTTCAACCGTACCATCTTCATCGTTTGCACGCATTAAAAGCTTTATGTTGAGTGTCTTAGCGATCGTACCTTTCACCTTATCAAGACGACCACCTAAAATAAGGTTATCTAACGTTTGTAAAGCGAATAAAGTTACCGTTTTTTCTACACATGTTTGTAAATGTGGTACAATTTTCTCAAACGAAAGCTGTTCTTTGATTTTTAAATTTGCTTCAATGAGCAAAAGTGCCATTCCACATGAAGCGGTTTTCGTATTAATTACCGCAATTTTACGCTCAGGTTCTTCCTCAAGAAGCATGTTTTTGGCAGTTAGAGCATGGTTATACGTAGCACTTAACCCTTTCGATATGCTCAACATAATAATAGGTACTGCAGGATCGACGCTTTTAAAAGCTTTATAAAAGTCATTTGGACTTGGTGCTGAAGTTTTTGGAAGCTCTCCCGCTTCTTTTATTTTTTCATAAAAATCATTCATGCTCGCTATTTCGTTCCCTTTAATTTCTTCGTCTTTAAATCGTAAGTACAATGGAACAACGAGTAAGTCCATTACATTAAAAAGCTGACTTGGAATATCTGCTCCGCCGTCTGTCATTAATTGAATGGTCATTTTTTCATTCCTTTACCGTATAATATATTTCTATTGTATCAGTTCTTATACAATATTAAGAATTATTTTTTCTTGAGGAAATCGTAACTTTTGTTTTTCTTGACGTACTCATAATAAATAGAAATAGACCGAACAATACGATAGAGCCTCCGAGCCATTGGGCATATGTAATCTGTTCTCCGAGTATAAAATAGGCGAGAATAGAAGCACCTACTGGCTCAAAAACGATTCCCATTGATATAGTCGACGTGCTAAGCCATTTTAAAGCCCAATTAAACAACGTATGACCGAAAAATGTAGGGAATATGGCTAAAGCGAGAAAGTACAACCAGTGATCAGCCGGATATCCGAAAAAAGGGTTTTGTAATAGTACGTTATAAATAATTAATGTAAATGTACTAATGCTATAAACAACAAATGTGTATGTCATTAAAGATAAGCGACGGCGTACCTTTTGACCGAATAAAAAATACGCAGTAATCGTAACCGCACCTAGCAAGGCAAGTATATCTCCAAAGAAAGCCATGCCGCTTATTTGGAAATCTCCCCAGCTAATAATCGTACTTCCAAATAGTGCAATAATCATACTTATAATTGTGCCAAAGGAAAAGCGCTCTTTAAAAAATAGATACGTTCCTAAAAAAGCAAAGATCGGTTGTAACGTGACTAATACAACAGAACTTGCAACAGACGTATAATTTAAAGATTCAAACCAAAGAATAAAATGAAATGCTAAAAAAACCCCCGCTAATGCAGACAGGATCCAATCCTTTTTATGAATAAGCTTAAATTCATGTAGGTGCTTAAGGAGGACGTAAGGAATCATTAGTAAAACTGCGAACAACAGGCGATAATTTGCAATTATTGCTGCCGGTGCACCACTCGCTAATTTGACGAGTACGGCAGAGGTTGAAACCGATATAACACCAATGATAATAGCAATGTATGGGTTAAACGGAGGAAGTCTCAAGATGATTCTCCTTTATTTGTGAATGAATGGTACAATCCCTTATTATCTTATCATGCCCTTTTAAAAAAATCATTAATCGCACAAGTAGATATCATGGAACGTTTTATGCTATACTAGGATAGCTGTCAAAGCATATGCACTCGATTTTAAAAGAGGCCTCCATGTAGCATGGAAGATGCCTTTTTTTACTATTGGATAGTATGAATAATGTGTATTCGGCAGAACGAGAAAAAAGTGCTGACGTTCTATCTGTTAGCCAGCCAGTGCACATGTACGTTTACTAATTAGGTAGGACCTACGTGAAGCGTGTGTTTGTGTAATTAGGGCGTACTGCTATTTTACGGTTTCCGAATACCAAAAATAAGCAATCAAATAGTGATTACTTCGAGCGTTTTTATACTAAGTTTTCTAGGCACTTTAAGGAAGTTTGAATGTTTTTAAGGAAAGGAATATATATATAAATAAAATATACGAAGGATTTGTCTGCGCTACTTGTCAAATCCTTGGATTTCCTTAGAGTACAGGAAAAATAGGAGACAAGCAAAAAATTTTCTTATAGAAAAAGGAGTAGACAAAATAGTGACTACATTTAATGAACTAGGTGTTTCAGAACCAATTTTAAAAGCACTAACATCGATGGGGTTTGAAGAAGCCACACCGATACAAGCACAAACGATTCCTTATGCAATGCAAGGTGAGGATGTTATTGGACAGGCACAAACAGGTACTGGGAAAACAGCGGCTTTCGGAATACCGATGATTGAAAAATTTGAACGAAACGCCCGCAAAATTCAAGGACTTGTTGTTGCACCAACGAGAGAGCTTGCTATTCAAGTTGCTGAGGAATTAAATCGTCTTGGTAAATACAAAGGAATTCGAGCTTTGCCAGTTTATGGTGGACAGCATATGGAACGACAAATCCGTGCACTAAAGGATAAGCCACAAATCGTCGTTGCAACACCAGGGAGACTACTTGATCATATTCGCAGAAAAACAGTTCGTACCGATCATATTCAAGTCGCTGTATTAGATGAAGCGGATGAAATGCTAAATATGGGTTTCATTGATGATATACGAGATATTTTAAAAGGTATTCCTGAGGACAGACAAACGTTATTGTTTTCTGCGACAATGCCGAAAGAAATCCGTGATATTGCAACAAATTTAATGAAAGAACCAAAAGAAATTAAGGTTAAAGCAAAAGAAATGACTGTTGAAAATATTGATCAATACTTTATTGAAGTACCAGAAAAATATAAATTCGACACGTTAACAAATCATTTCGATATTCATGCGCCTACGCTAGCAATTGTATTTAGCCGGACAAAAAAACGGGTTGATGAAATTACAGAAGGAATGCAGGCTAGAGGATTCCGTGCGGAAGGAATTCACGGGGATTTAACACAAGGAAAACGTATGTCGGTATTAAATAAATTTAAAAACGGCCGTATCGAAGTCCTTGTTGCTACTGATGTTGCTGCACGTGGCTTAGATATTTCTGGAGTTACACATGTTTATAATTTTGATATTCCACAAGATCCAGAAAGCTATGTACACCGTATCGGACGTACTGGTAGAGCAGGTCGTACTGGTGAAGCGATCTCCTTTGTAACACCACGTGAAGTAGCTCATTTGAAGCTAATTGAAAAAGTTACAAAGAGCAAAATGAAACGAATTATGCCACCTACAAATCAAGAAGCACAGCGCGGACAACAACAAGTAACGGTGGAAAAGATTATACAGACAATTGATAAGAACGATTTGAAATCGTATCATGAAACAGCTAACGAATTGTTGGAGAACAATGATTCGATCACTGTTATTGCAGCTGCATTAAAGTTGTTGACGAAAGAACGTAAAAACATTCCAGTTCGAATTTCATCGATTCAACCGATTAGCGTGAAAAATGCTCCACGAGGCAGAGATAATAAACGCAGATCAGATGGAAAAAGATTTTATGGAAAAAGAAATCAAGGCGGTCGTCCACAAGGTGGAAGAAATCGGAAAGGTAACTTCCAAAATCGCCGTGGGCGCTAAATAATAGTATTACACTCAGTAAAAAAGCTCTTTTCCAAAGAGCTTTTTTATATTGCTTGTTGCTTTAATTCGCCAAATAAAAAGATGTAAAATATTTATAAAGTTAATTTGTGAACAATAATGATTATGGTACGATAAGCAATAGAGAAAAGGAGGAGCTATCAATGAGACTACCACCGAAAAACAATATTGCAATCGACGCTATAAAAGTATGGAAAATTACTGCACTTATTTATATCGTCTTCTATTGGTTGCTAACCATTGCTGGGGTTGTTTTTTCGTATAAATTTAACATCCCTTTATGGTATAGCTATATTGCTGCGGCTCTTGGGATAATCGTAACGTATGTTTTCATTTTCCTCATCCCAAAACTACGTTACCGCAGATGGAAATATGAAATCTTTGAACAAGAAATATATATTCAGCACGGGATTTTAATTGTGACACGTACGTTAGTACCTATGCTTCGTGTCCAACATGTCGACACAAAGCAAGGCCCCATTTTAAAGCGGTTTAAACTAGCTACAGTAACAATATCGACAGCGGCGACGACCCATGAAATCCCCGCTTTGCTTGAGGAGGACGCTTCGGACTTGAGAGACCGCATTTCGACATTGGCAAAGGTGGATGAAGATGATGTCTAAAGCAGAACGACTCCATCCAATTGCAATTATTTTTAATTTTATTTTATTTTTTCGCCATACTGTTTTTATGTTTATCGCTGGTTATCTTGCCTTAAAAGAACATTTTTCTATTTACATTGTTCTAATTGCGAGCGCTGTTATTCTTCTTTTTATAATAGGAAGCGTGCTATCTTGGTGGCGTTTTACGTATCGTGTGGAAAGCGATGAGATCCGCATTGAGTATGGTGTTTTCATTCGGAAAAAACGGTATATTTCTAAAAATCGCATTCAATCGATTGATTTAACGGCTAATGTCCTTCATCGCATATTTAAACTTGTTAAAGTTCAAATTGAAACAGCTGGTAGCGGAGAGGGTGCAGAAGCTTCATTAAGTGCAGTTCGATTACGTGAGGGCGAGCGGATAAGAAGTGCATTAAAGTCATACAATTCGACAGATCAAGCAGCAGAAGAAGCGATTAAGCAAGACCACCCATCGAAAAAGATTACGTTTAAGCGACTGTTTATAGCTGGTACAACCTCAGGAAGTGTTGGTGTTATTTTGGCAATTGCTGCATTTGGTTCACAGGAATTGGATGCTTTTATACCAGAAACTTTGTTTGAAGACACCGTATCGTGGGTTATAGGGCTAAGTATCGTATTTATTGTAGCTCTAATTGTATGTGTGTTGCTTCTGCTATGGTTGCTCGGTATCGCAGGGACAATCATTAAGTATGGTAATTTTACGGTTACAAAAAGTGCGAACGAGCTCTTTATTACACGCGGGCTTTTAGAGAAAAAACAGCTAACGATTCCACTAAAACGAATACAAGCAGTTGGTATAAAACAAAACTTAATTCGCCAGCCGTTTGGTTTTGTTACGCTATTTGCCGTCGTTGCTGGAGGTTCTGTAGACAAGGGTGAAGATTTCCCTATTCTATTTCCACTCATGCGGGAATCGGAAGTGGAAGGTTTTTTACAAACGTATTTACCTTCATATGCTAATTTATCTACTTCATTGATCCCGTTGCCGAAAAGAGCACTCAAATTTTACTTATTACGTGCAGCTATTCTGCCAATAATTCTTATAGCAGGTGTCGCCTATTTCATTCCGACACTAATTTGGATACCGATCGTTGTTTTTATTTTTAGCTTAATTCTTGGCTATTTACGCTATAAAAACGCTGGTCATGTTATTGAAAGTGAACGGGCAACGATCCAAGTGAGATTAATAAGTAAAGTGAAAATGATTCTATTTCATCGTCGTATTCAAGCATTTGAGGAAGAACAGCATAAAATCCAAAAAATTCAAAGGCTTGCTTCAACTACAATCTCAATTATTGGTTCTCAAGGGGCAGGTACACATTATACGTTAAAAGATATGGATGAAAAGGACTCGGCTAAATTGGCGAGCTGGTATTCATATCGGCCATAGGTAGGATACGCTCATGTGTAGGAATCGAAATGTTTGTAATAAAAAAGTATAAAAACGCTCTTGTCTTCCGCTAAGGACTTAGGTTCTCTGTCAAGTGGCGTTGGTGATGTATGTATGTTGAGGAATACTTAATCCTTGAGTAGAACGAAACATGGAAGCTTGCGCTCTGATTTCGCTGACGTGCACTACAGCCGACGGGCTTTCCACGGTATCCGAGGCGCTACAGCGATCTTCGGACGCGTGCTATTTCCGCAGGAGTCCGTCGACTTTCGTTCCAGTCAGCTTAAAGAGGGCTAATCTCACTATTGCACACACTTCAGTGCTGTTTAATTTGCATTGGAGTGTGTTTCTTTATGTTTTGTATTGAATTTTGTTTCTACAGGCTTTCGCTTGATGGAGATAATATTTTCTATAAGAAAATAAAAATGACGTTCGTGACTTCACATTTCTCTACCAAAAAGTAATGCGATTTTGTTTCACCAACGTCATGTTTTGTACAACAAGCATTTACAAGCGCGTTATGTTGTCGTATTGATAGAGCTCGTATTTACGCTAGAAGAAAGTGGGTGAAAAGCAAATAATAACTTTAGCAGGAGGTTGCAGCTATGCGAAAGCTTTCATCTAACCATTCCATGCAATTAGGATCGTCGCTCTTTTTTCTTTCGATGTAAATGGATGACTACTCCACGTGCTACTCGGATGTTTTCGTCATCTACCTTTCCTTCCTTTTCTTCTTCTTTTCTTCCCCAGCTCATCACGATGAAAAGCATTGCATACGTATAGCTTGCCAATTGTGTTATTTTTAACAATCCCCCTGCAAGCTGTTGATCATAAATAGCAGTTAGGACTGGGAAAATGGCTCCTGCTGACGCTTCATAAAAGGGGTAATGCGCTTTTTGTATAACGAGAAAGAAAATCCCAATAGGCATTAACAATATCGAAGTGAAAAATATATATGCGACTCTAGTTAAGTAAGCGGTATTACTCACTTGCGGCACCGGAGAAATAATGACCCACCACATTAAAAATGCGTTAATTAAAAGAACGAATTGCGCTCCTGTGAGTAGAATGCTATTTTCTTTTAAAGTGTTAAATATTGGAGGTAGCAAGTAAAGTGTAAGCAATCCGTTAAATGCAATTGCTGTTAACCAAGGATGGCCCAAAATAGTAATCATAAATTTCATTTTATAATTCCAAAAGTAATTGCGTATATATACAGCAGGCAGGCTTAAAATGAGTAAAGGGACAATAATAAAAAACGTAATCGCCAACTGCAGAACATGTACGCTAAATAAGTAATCTCGAGCTGCAATAGCAATTGGAGTTCCGTGAATTATGTACAAGAGTCCCAACGCACAATAAAAATAGTTTCGTTGATTTTTATGAATAACGTATCGATTTGAACCGATAAACGTTTTCATATATAAAAAAGAAACGATAGCGATTAATAGGAGCCATAAAGGGTTAAATAATTGAAACCATTCATAATTAGCAAATAGCGAACTGTTCATCATGGACACCACCACTTCAATTTATTTTGAAAGCGCCCCTTACTAAATGTAATAATATGATCTTGTCGATTCTATCGTATCAAACAAAACGAAAAAAGGAAAAGTTTCGCTTATTCTGTGGTTATCCGCCGTTGTCATATGCTTCGCTTTCCGTGGGCAACGCCTCAACTAATTTTAAAAGTTTTTCCCAAAACTTTTAAAATGGATTTTCGGCTGTTGCGATTCCCACAGGAGTCTTCGCATATGTCAACGACTATTAGGTGATATATGACCGGTGAATAGTGCTACTCATGAGATCCTCTGTACTAAAGCAAAATGACCGATTATTAAAATTAATCGGCTTGTACTTAATACAGCTACGGCTTTTTAAATATGCTGTGGTTATCCGCCGTTGTCATATGCTTCGCTTTCCGTGGGCAACGCCTCAACTAATTTTAAAAGTTTTTCCCAAAACTTTTAAAATGGATTTTCGGCTGTTGCTTTTTCCAAAGGAGTCTTCGCATATGTCAACGGCTATTGGTCTATATAAACGATGACCGGATTTGGTAGAGAGAATTTTAGTTGTTTAGGATTAAAGAAGCCGATTGAAAATCCCAAATAAAACGAGGATACCTAAAATAATCCAAAAAGCATTCTTTTTAATTTTTTGGGTGAGTTGTCTCTTTTTCCACCGATTAGGATCGAATGAGATATCATTGGACTTGCGCTTTTTTCGGATTCTGCCTGCATAAAATGGCAATGCTTTGGTTAGCATAATAGGCCCTAATGCAAATCCGCCTATAAATCCGAAAATATGGGCGTAAATATTAATGCCAGGGCGAATAAATGTCATTACTAAGCCAATAACAAAAATCGTTAGAACTATTTGTGCATTCGCTTGGTCAATTAAATTTTTACGAAAAAATACCATGAAGACGTAGATGCCAAATAGACCATACACAGCTCCAGATGCACCAAGGTGAGGTACGTTTGCTGTTGGTTCAATGATATACGTGCCGATGTTTCCTGCAAGCCCTGCTAATAAATAAAAAGTAATAAACTTAAATTTACCGATCATTTGCTCTAGAGCAGGTCCGAACAATACTAAAGCAAATGAATTAAACAAGACGTGCATAAGTCCAGCATGCAGAAAAACAGGCGTGATGAGGCGCCAATATTCCCCGTAGAAAACGGACAAATTATGACCAATCCCCCATTGGTATAATTGCATAGCAATTGGTAAATGGAGTACGTCAATTATAAGCCAAAGACTCAAATTTATGATTACCAAGCTTGCAACTATTGGATAATAGCTCATAAATTCTTTTACACTTTTTTCCGTTCGAATAAACATAAAGCCCCTCCTAAAATAAGAAGTACATTCCAGATGGAAAATTTATTGTCGATGTTTTGTCGTTCTTTACGAACTACTGTACTATATGACTAACATTCATTTATTATAAAGGTATATTTAAGATAACGAAAGGTACATGATTATATGATAACTGGTATTGGAATTGACCTTATTGAATTAAGACGAATAAAAGCATTGATGAAAAAAACAGATCGTTTCGTAAACCGTATTTTAACAGAAAAAGAACGTTCTCTTTTTTTTCAACTGCATAATGAAGAAAGAAAAGTAGAATTTCTGGCTGGTCGCTTTGCAGCAAAAGAAGCATTTGCTAAAGCAACAGGCCGTGGGATTGGAAAGCTAAGTTTTCAGCATATTGAAATACTGCGTCATCCGAACGGTGCACCAACTATGCATGTCGAAGGTTATGAAGCATATGAAATATTTATTTCAATTACCCATAGTAAAGACTATGCAGCAGCACAAGTCGTTCTTCAAATTAACTAGTTGAACGAGCTCTGCATATTTCAATAGGTTGTCTCATATATTTTAGTGCGGGTAGGAAGGAACGAAAGGTTGTTTCCGTACAAATATGCGACAAGGGAGATATGTCTATGGGAAGAAGTAATAATCGTTTATTTATCCTCATTTCTTTTGTTTTGATTTTAGTACTAGCTGCTTGTGGAGAAAAATCACAAGAAAGCGTTGTTAAAAATCTTGAGGAATCGATTGAGGAAATGAACGGTTATAAAGCACAGGCTGTTATGAAGATGAATACAGGCCAGGAAGAACAAAAGTATGAGATTGATGTATGGCACAAAAAAGAAGATCTTTATCGCGTTACGCTGTCAAATGATAAAGATGAAAAAGGCGAGCAAGTAATTCTCAAAAACAAAGATGGTGTTTTTGTTATTACACCGGCATTAAAAAAGAGCTTTAAGTTCCAGACAGAGTGGCCGGATAATAGTAGTCAGCCTTATTTATATCAATCGTTAGTCCGAGATGTGATTGAAGATAAGGAAGCGACTTTTGAAACAACTGAGACGAACTATGTCTTCAAAACGAAAACAAACTACCAAAGTAATAATAATTTGCCGTATCAAGAAATCTATTTCAACAAAAAATCGTATGCACCCGAGCTTGTGAAAGTGTTGGATAAAGACGGAAATGCGCTAGTTGAAGTTACTTTCTCTAGCTTTGAAGTGAATCCGTCGTTTGGAGAAAAAGATTTTGAAATGGATGAGGATATGAGCAACAATCAAGATGAAGAGGCAAGTGCAACTGTATCTGAACAAGATTATACGTTAGAAGTTATCTTTCCGCTTGAAACGGTTGGTTCCGAGTTAGTTGAAAAGAAAGAAGTAGATTTGGAAAATGGAAAACGTGTTATTTTGACGTTTGAAGGAGAAAAGAATTTTACGCTCATCCAAGAAAAAAGGGACGACCTTCCAGTGCTATCCATGCCAAAAGATGTAAAAGGCGACATCGTTAACATAGGTCAGGCAATCGGAGCATTAACCGAAAATGCGATTGAATGGTCGGAAAATGGGGTTGACTATTATTTAGCAAGTGAGGAATTAACGAAAGAAGAATTAATACAAGTAGCAGCTTCCGTGCAAGGTAGAGAAGTTAAGTAAATAGAAATCTTTCAAAGCAGGCTTTTATAAGTGAGCGAGCCCCGTCATAGTTAGACTTTGTTTCTAACTATGACAGGTATTTCACGACTGGCCTGCTTTTTAATAGTAATAAAAGCCGAATGGTAAGAAAAATGATGTTTCTAAAAATAATAAGTTCGTCTCAATGAAAGTTGAAAACAAAAAAAATATCGAGTAAAATTCATACATTAATAAATATATAGCACACTATACGTAAAACGTTGCAAAGGAGCTACCGAATCATGACCAAGCGTTTGATTCGTCCGACTTGGGCGGAAGTTGATTTAAATGCAATTAGCTATAATATTACACAAATAAAAGAAGCATTGCTCCCTACGTGTAAGATCGTTGCAGTAGTGAAGGCGAATGCGTATGGACATGGTTCGGTCGAAGTTGCTAAGAGAGCATTACAGGCGGGGGCAAGTTATTTGGCTGTTTCTTTACTAGAGGAAGCATTGCAATTAAGAGAAGCAAAAATAACAGCCCCTATTCTCGTCTTAGGGTGGGTGCCGCCAAAAGATACTGTGCTTGCATCTGAAGCGAACATTACTCTAACCTTTTCACAAACAGAGTGGCTTTCCGCTATTAAAGATATTCACTTGCCAAAGCCATTAAAGGTACATATGAAATGGGATACAGGTATGGGAAGAACCGGAATACGGACAAAGGATGAATTAATTAAGGTCATTGAAGCATTAAATGCAGATCAACGCATATACTTAACAGGAGTATACACCCATTTTGCCACTGCGGATGCATCGGATAAAACGTATTATTTAAAACAAAAAGACCGTTTAGAACAGCTTACGAATGTGTTTAAAAAAGTATGGAACAAACCAGTCGATATTCATATGAACAATAGTGCTGCAGCGATGTTATATCCAAAGGAACAGCAGCCCTATATCCGATTAGGCATTTCAATGTACGGCTTATACCCTTCTGATGAAGTAAAAAGAAATACTTCTATTAAATTAAAGCAAGCATTTTCATTGCACAGTCAATTAGTCTATGTTAAAAAAGTCCCGAAAGGTGAGTTTATTGGCTATGGTTCTACGTATGAAACACAAGAAGATGAATGGATAGGGACAATTTCCATCGGGTATGGGGATGGCTGGATTCGTAAACTGCGAGATGCTTATGTACTCTTAAATGGAAAGCGCATGCCTATCGTAGGCACGATTTGCATGGATCAAACGATGATTCGTCTTGATGGGCCATACGCAATTGGCACAAAAGTAACCTTAATCGGAAAACAAGGAAATGCAAGAATAGAAATGGATGAAGTTGCACAGAAGCTCGAAACGATTAACTATGAAATTCCGTGCATGATTAATGAACGTATTCCAAGACGGTATCTCTATTAGCTTGTTTAGTTTTCATAATTGAATAGCTATCGTAATAGGAAATAGATGTAACTTTTTTCGGTTATTTAACTTTAAATAGCATTTAAAAAAACAATGAAAAGCTTTTGCAAAGCCTTGAAATCCATGCTATGATGAAATGGAAAAGTTTTTTAGGACGTTCAAAAATCTTCGGAGGTGTATGGTGTTGTCAGAGGGTTTACAGGAGATCTTAGTAAGATTACCAAAAAATCTGATAAACGAGGTGGACGGATTGGCGAGGTATGAGAATAAAGATTTGAGCGACTTTATCTATCAGGCTACAAAAAATCATCTGAAACACAAGAAAAATGAACGCTTTCAGCAGCTGCGCGAGACGATGCAAAAAGGATACGAAGAAATGGCGCGAATAAACCTGTCTTTATCTTCAGAGGCTTTCTTGGCGGAGGAGGAAGCTAAGGATACGTTGGACCGCTCTGTGATCGGGGTGTAGGCCTTTGATCGTGCAAAGAGGCGAGGTATATTTCGCCGATTTATCCCCGGTCGTCGGGTCAGAGCAGGGAGGCATTCGGCCAGTATTGATCCTACAAAACAATATCGGAAATCGATTTAGTCCAACGGTCATCGTGGCGGCAATTACGGCACAAATTCAAAAAGCCAAGCTGCCAACTCATGTAGAAATTAATGCAAAGCGATATGGCTTTGATCGTGATTCTGTTATTTTGCTCGAACAGATTCGAACATTGGATAAACAAAGATTAACAGATAAAATAACTAAATTAGACGAAGAAATGATGAAAAAAATTGACCATGCTTTGGAAATTAGCTTGGGTTTAGGATTCAAGGAAATGTATGATCAATAAACAGGCACGCCCCCTTACTAGTTAAGAGGGTTTTTTATTTTGCCTTTTTAACGTATGTATTGATTTAAATAACGTATACCCGAAACAAACGATTGTAAACGGATTACTTACATACATACTTGTTTTAATTTATTAGCCAAAAATCGGTTTGAATTTCTTTAAAAAAGGGAATATAAATCATAAAATAGTTCGTTTGGCCCCAATTACTTGTCTAATGAGTATGGTAATATACATGTAGGTATTTATTTACAAGTGACTTAGTAACAGCAGAAGATAACTACTATAAATAACATTAATTATTGGAGGTAAAGCGATGGATTCGAAAGTAGGTAAGATTGTCTTACATAACAGTGATATAATTGTACAAATGTGGATGAAGGAAGTAGCAAGCTTGCAAAATGGGAGTTATACAGCAACAATTTCCGATGAATTGTTTGAAAGTACAAATCGAGAATTTGTAAACGTCATTTTTTCAAGCATACAAAACAAAGGGGCCGATTCAAACCTACAAAGCTTCTCTGAAAAATTAATAAATCTTGGCTGGCCTTTAAGCTATATAACAGATGGCTTACAAGTATTTCGTCGTGTGACGATCGATTTTATATGGAGTAAATCGGAAGGGTTTGAAAAAGACGAGATTATCCCTATATTGAAGAAAGTCGATGATTGGGTTGAGCCAATTATTAGAGAGCTTGTTAACGAGTATTCCAGTAGCTGGGAGCATATTGTTTCTTTACAGCATTTGGCCTTACAGGAATTGTCTGCACCACTTATTCCTGTTATGGAGAACATTACAATTATGCCGCTAATTGGAACAATTGATACAGAGCGAGCTAAGCTAATTATGGAAAACCTTCTCGAAGGTGTGATGAAGCATAATTCAGAGGTTGTGCTGATTGATATTACCGGCGTACCGGTCGTTGACACAATGGTAGCGCATCATATCATTCAAGCAGCCGATGCTGTTCGATTAATTGGAGGCGTTTGTATTCTAGTCGGCATTCGACCAGAGATTGCACAGACAATAGTTAATCTCGGAATTGATTTAAAGAGCTATCCAACAAAAAGCTCACTTAGAAAAGGCTTTAAAGCGGCATTGGAATTGACTAACCGTAAGATAGTTGATGTGAATAAGGAGACAGATCAGCTTGAAGAATTAATAAAATCTTTACATAAGGAGTGATCGCGTGCGTATACCAATTCTAAAACTATCTAACTACCTACTTGTTTCCGTGCAGACAGAAATAGACGATAAAACAGCTATTCAATTCCAAGAAGATTTATTGGATAAAATTCATAAAACAGGAGCTCTAGGTGTAGTTGTTGACTTAACCTCTGTTGATGTAATTGACTCGTTCATTGCGAAGGTGTTAGGCGATGTTGTAACAATGTCAGATCTTATGGGGGCGAAAGTGGTATTAACAGGGATTCAACCGGCAGTGGCGATGACGTTAATTGATCTTGGCATCCACCTTAATAACGTTACGACAGCATTAAATTTAGAACAAGGTTTGAGTAAATTACATCAGGAATTGGGGGGATAACACATGACAACCCAATCCTGTGTACATATAAAAAAAGAGTGGGACATTGTCGCTGCACGTCAACTAGGTAGAAGTACAGCAAAGAATATCGGATTTAGTACCGTCGATCAGGCACGAGTTGCTACAGCAATATCTGAGCTCGCTCGAAATATTTATTTATATGCTCAAGAAGGTTCGATTTGTTATGAGCTGGTGGAAGATACAGCACGTAAAGGGATTCGTGTCATTGCAGAAGATGGTGGACCTGGAATACGGGATATAAATAAAGCAATGGAGGATGGGTATACAACTTCAGGGGGGCTAGGAGCTGGATTGCCTGGTGTGAAACGATTAATGGACGAGTTCCATATTCAATCTTCTGTTGGAGAAGGAACGACGATCAAGACAGTAAAATGGTTGCGGTAATTGGATTAATAATGTTACGAGCATGAGAACAATGTATTATTCAAAAGGCCTTCTACATCGTATGTACCCTTAGTTTAAATACAGCTTTCTTTTATGAAATGATGAGTCGATACTCGTGCGCTTTTTATGAGTAGGCTCTCTTTTTTGAAAACAGAATCGTTGCGCGTGCAAGTGGAGGAGGCTTGTCATGGAACATACAATTCAATCAAATATAACCAACTATAAGAATCAATTGAAATCCTATATCGAAACTCAAAATGAGCAAGCATTATACAAAGCGGAAAAGCTAAGCAAAAGTTTTATAAAAAATAATATATTGCCTGAGGAAATTGTTAATATACATATCCAAGCACTGGAAGAGCTTTATCCGAATTTATCCGAAGACATTCGTAATTCAATGGGTTTCTTATTGGAAACGATGATAGCTTATGGTTTGGCACATCAAGAGATGCAGCACTTGAAAGAAGAACAATATGCACTTCGCTCAGAAATCCAAGTTGCAGCAAATATGCAAAACACATTTCTCGCAACCGAAAAACCAAATATAAAAGGACTTGATATTGGGGCGGTTACCGTTCCGATGCATCAAATGAACGGGGATTATTACTATTTTGTTAAAGGTAATGATGGAACATTAGGGATTGCGATTGCTGATGTAATAGGGAAAGGCGTGCCAGCAGCACTATGTATGTCAATGATTAAGTATTCTATGGACAGTTTTTCTGAAGAATCCATGAATCCCAAAATGATACTTAGTAACTTAAATCGTGTCGTGGAGCGCAACGTTGATCCAAACATGTTTATAACAATGTGGTATGCTCAATATTTGCCCCAAGAAGGAAAGCTACAGTTTGCTTCTGCAGGTCATGAGCCTGGTTTTTATTACAATTCTCATAAAGGCACGTTTGTTGAAATGGAAGCAAAAGGACTTGTATTAGGTGTATTGCCAACTACTTCTTATGAGCAATACGAGCTTGAGCTTGCTCCAAATGATATGGTCGTTCTATTGACAGACGGTGTAACGGAGTGCAGATGTGGAGATCGATTTATTGAAACTGAAGAAGTACTTGAAGTAATAAAAAAGTATGCTCATTTACCAGCGCAGCAGCATGTTGAGCGTGTATATAAGCATTTTTATAATATGCAGGATTTTGAGTTGAAAGACGACTTCACCCTAATCATTTTAAAAAAAAGTGTTTAGTGTCGCATTAATCCGGGTATAAGTCTTTAGTACTAGCCTAAACAATCAATAAACGTAACAATTAGAAAGAAGGGGGATACATATGAATTTAACGATTGATATTGTGGACAACTTGGATAAAAGCTTGGTGCATCTATCCGGTGAGCTTGATGTATATACCGCACCACAATTGAAGCAAGCGCTATTACCGATCACCCAAAAAGAAGGGCACCTTGTTGAAGTGAACTTAGCAGATGTAGTGTATATGGATAGTACCGGTCTTGGGATTTTTATTAGTGCATTAAAAAATACGAAAGAATATAATAGTCATTTAAAATTAGTTAATCCTCAGGCGCGTGTATCCCGTTTGTTTAAAATAACTGGGTTAAATGAAATTATGGATTTACAAGAGACCGTTCAAGGTGGGAAAGAATAATGGAAGAATTCGACTTTATTGAAATGAAAGTACCTGCGAAAGCGGAATATGTTGGTGTTGTTCGTTTAAGTATTTCTGGTATTGCAAGCAGAATGGGTTTTTCTTACGAAGATATCGAAGACTTGAAGGTTGCCATCTCCGAAGCAACGACAAACGTCGTTTCGCATGCGTATAAAACGGGGGAGCCTGGTGAGATTACTGTTGGCTTTGGTGTATACAAAGAACGACTAGAAGTAATGGTTGCAGATCATGGAGGAAGTTTTGACTTAAATGATATAAAAGGAAAAATTGGTCCATACGAACCTACCGAATCTATAGAAAGCTTGCGTGAAGGAGGGTTCGGTTTATTTTTAATTAATGCTTTAATGGACAAGGTTGAAATTAATAATAAATACGGCGTAATAGTTTTAATGACAAAGTATTTAAATGAATCCGAGGTGGGTCTGGATGACCAAGTCTCTACAACCCAATAAGGAAAAAGATGAAGTATACAGATGGATCGAGCATTTACAAAAAGAACCGACGGACGAAGTAATTCAAGAGAAAATTGTCCTCACGTATAAAAACCTTGTCGAATCATTAGCGAGAAAATATTCTCGAAGCAGCAGTAACCATGAAGATCTTGTCCAAGTTGGTATGATTGGTTTGTTAGCAGCAGTGAAACGATTTGATCCATCGTTTGGAAAGTCATTTGAATCGTTTGCTATCCCGACTATTATTGGAGAAATTAAACGGTTTATTCGCGATAAAACGTGGAGTGTCCATGTGCCGCGTCGAATCAAAGAGCTGGGGCCAAAAATTAGAAAAGCAATTGATGAGCTAACGAATAAAAACCAATACTCACCATCGATCTCTGAAATCGCTGCGTACTTAAATGTGTCCGAAGAAGACGTGCTGGAAACGATGGAAATTGGGAAAAGCTATAAAGCTCTTTCGGTCGATCGCAGAATTGAAGCTGATGCAGATGGTAGTACTGTTTCTATTTTGGACTTGGTTGGGGATACGGATAAAGCCTTCGATACAATTGATATTCGTATGCTGCTGGAAAGAATATTGCCTGTACTATCTGAACGAGAACAAAAGATTCTTCACTGTACGTATTTTGAAAACATGAGTCAGAAGGAAACCGGTGAGCTATTAGGGATTTCACAAATGCATGTCTCGAGATTACAGCGCCGTTCACTTAGAAAGCTACGAGAAGCGATTCAATCAGAAAGTGTGGGTGTTTTTGATTGACGAATCAAAAAAATAAAGTGCAAGTCTCCGTGTTTCAACAGCCGAAAAAAGAAAACGTTTTTTGCGGAGATCGTTACTTTTATAAGAATACAGATGAAGGCTTTATATGTGCGTTGGTAGACGGATTAGGAAGTGGCGAGGAAGCACAAGAGTCAGCAGATATTGTAATTCGTATAATAAAAAAGAACGTCGATGTTACTGTTGAAGATTTAGTTAAACGTTGCAACGAGCAATTAATGGGAAAGCGAGGAGTAGTACTCGGGATATTAAAAATTAATTTCCCGGAAAAAATGTACACTTTTTCATCCATAGGTAACATCGGAGTAATGACTGTAACGGAAACTGAAAAGAAGCGAAGCATCCCGAGTGCTGGTTATTTGGCAGGCTATAAACGAAAGATTAAAGTAGTAAGTGAAAAATTAGAGCCTCAAATGATTTTCTTTATGTTTTCGGATGGAGTATTGGATAAGGAGCTTTCCCAATCCTATTTTATAGACAGTGATATTTCTAAGGTTACGGAAGTATATGCGGCACTAAGCAAAGAAAAACGAGATGACGACACGACGCTAATCGCAATCCGGTACGATAAATTTATTTAAGTACAGAAAGTTAGATGGTCACTTTGGCTGTCTAACTTTTGTGTTTTTTAAGCAATTTGAGACTCGAGCAGTAGGAGCAGCCAATCATCAGCTTACAAGACAATTTTAAAAGAAGAATTGCTCAGGTGCGTACTAGAATTGATTCTTTAGTATATTTTATTAGAATTTTATTGAAAGTTATTATATCAATGGTGGTGGCCGCAACACATTAAGATAGAATGATCTATACAAAGAGGCTTTTTTCAAGATTGTAACTGTCCACTCATAAATATATGATTCAATCGTCTTAATGATAGAATTAGGAAAACGTCTTGTTATTTGATAAAATAAAATGCGTATGTGAAGGAGGGCTCTACGTGCAAGAGAATGAACAAATTGCCCATTGGGTAGCAAATGACATAAAAGTTAAAGAAAGTATCGTCCATAAAGTTATTGCATTAATGGACGAAGGAAATACGGTACCATTTATTGCTCGTTATCGTAAAGAGGCAACCGGCGGGCTGGATGAAGTTCAAATAAAACTAATCCAGGATAAATGGCAATACGCTGTTAATTTAGCCGATCGAAAAAAAGAAGTCATTCGTTTAATTGACGAACAAGGAAAGTTAACAGAGGAATTGGTTGTAAAAATTAATGAAGCTACGCAGCTGCAACGAGTTGAAGATTTGTATCGTCCTTATAAACAGAAGCGAAGAACGAGAGCAACAATAGCGAAGGAAAAAGGGTTAGAGCCGCTTGCAGAAAAGCTGTGGAAGCAGGAGCAAGCGTTTATTATAGAGGAAGAAGCAAAAAAATATTTCTCTGAAGAGCATGAACTACAGACAGTGGAAGATGTTTTAGCAGGTGCTAATGATATCGTTGCGGAATGGATAGCAGATGACGCAACATTTCGAGAGTATATTCGCGAAGAAACATTTAAACGCGCCACAATTCGCACAGAAATAAAGCAAGATGAAAACGATGAAAAAGGCGTATACAAAATGTATTATGATTATCAGGAAGCGGTTCGTTCTTTAGTTTCTCACCGTATACTAGCGATAAATCGAGGAGAAAAAGAACGTATTCTTCGAGTTGTTGTAGATGCTCCTGCTGAACGTATTATTGAATACTTAGAAAAAAAGCTTATAAATAAACATACAGACGCTTCCATTGCGACTGTTTTACAGCAAGCAATTACGGACAGCTATAAACGATTAATTCAACCTTCTATTGAGCGTGACATTAGAAAAGAGTTGACCGAAAAGGCGGAGCAGCAAGCGATTAGCGTTTTTGGTGAGAATTTAAAAAATCTATTGCTGCAGCCTCCACTAAAAGGTCGGACTATTTTAGGCGTTGATCCTGCATTCCGAACAGGGTGCAAGCTTGCGATTGTAGATGAAACGGGTAAAGTGCATGCGATAAATGTAATGTATCCAACAGCTCCACGAAAGGATACAGTCGGTGCTGAGAAAATTGTGATGGATTTAGTTTCAAAATATAATGTAGAGTTAATTGCGATTGGCAATGGAACAGCTTCAAGAGAGACAGAGCAATTTATTGCTGATGTGATCGCCAAGCATAAGCTTGATCTCCCTTATATTATCGTGAATGAAGCTGGAGCAAGTGTTTATTCGGCATCTGCACTTGCTCGTGAGGAATTTCCCGATTTTGAAGTCGAAGAACGGAGTGCGGTATCTATTGCTAGACGCGTTCAAGATCCACTTGCGGAACTTGTGAAAATCGATCCGAAATCGATTGGTGTTGGGCAATATCAACATGATGTAAGTCAAAAACAGTTAAACGAATCGCTTGATTTTGTAGTAGAAACAGCGGTTAACCAGGTGGGAGTTAATGTGAATACGGCATCTGTATCTCTATTGCAGCATGTTTCCGGGCTAAGTAAGGCAATTGCTACGAATATTGTCGCAGCTCGAAATGAACAAGGTAAATTTACGAATCGAAAACAACTAAAAAAAATACCGCGGCTTGGCCCAAAAACATATGAGCAAGGGATCGGCTTTTTACGAATATTAGATGGCGACCATCCATTAGACCGTACTCCTATACATCCGGAAAGTTATGCACATACAGAAAAAATCTTAGAATTAATTGATTGCCAATGGGAAGATATAGGAACCGAAAAATTACGTGAAAAGCTAAATGCAGTAGATAAGAAAGCAATAAGTGAAAAGCTAGAAATCGGTGAATTAACCCTCATGGACATTATGGATGCTTTACGTAAACCGGGTCGCGATCCTCGTGACGAATTTCCTCAACCATTACTAAAGCAAAATATTTTATCATTGGAAGATTTGGAAGTCGGAATGGAAATGCAAGGAACTGTGCGAAACGTTGTAGACTTTGGTGTGTTTGTCGATATCGGAGTAAAACAGGATGGGCTTGTTCATATTTCTAAAATGGCAAATCGGTTTGTGAAACATCCGATGGACATTGCTTCTGTTGGTGATGTCGTAACCGTTTGGATAGAAGATGTGGATGCAGACAGAGGAAGAGTTGCCTTGTCTATGGTTGAAAGTAAAGAGAAATAATAATAAAACCGATCGCCTAAGCGAGTATTCACTTGGGCGATCGGTTTTAAGCATAATAAGTACGTGTTTTAAATCGGGCTATTTATATAGTTGGTATTTATTCCGATTCACATGCTGCTTCAACGTCACTCATAGGGATGCCGAGTGCTTTTGCAACGCCTTTTCCATAGGCAGGATCAGCTTTATAGCAATTACTAATATGACGCATTTTAATAAATGTTTGGACACCTTGCATGCTCCGGGCAGTATTTTCAAACAATAATTGCTTTTGTTCGTCGGACATGAGGTTAAATAGCTTTCCTGGCTGTTCAAAGTAATTGTTATCGTCTTCTCGGAAGTTCCAGCGATCTCCAGCACCATAAATGGGCTCAGGAGGCTCTTTATACGCTGGTTGTTCGTCCCATTCTCCATAACTGTTTGGCCCATAATGCAGTAGGCTTCCGTGGTTACCGTCTACTCGCATCGCTCCATCTCGATGAAAACTATGGACTGGGCATTTCGGCTGGTTTACTGGTATTTGATGATGATTCACACCTAAGCGGTAGCGTTGTGCATCTCCATAAGAGAATAATCTTCCTTGAAGCATTTTGTCTGGAGAAAAGCTAATTCCAGGGACGACATTGGCTGGTGTAAAGGCAGCCTGCTCTACTTCAGCAAAGTAATTATCAGGATTTCTATTAAGCTCGAATTCTCCTACTTCTATTAAAGGGAAATCTTTTTTGTACCACACTTTTGTTAAATCAAAAGGATTGTAATGTAATGTACTTGCCTCCTCTTCCGTCATCACTTGGATATACATTTTCCATTTTGGAAAGTTCCCTTCCTCAATCGCTTCATATAAATCTCTTTGATGACTCTCTCTATCGGCACCAACGAGCTTTGCGGCTTCCTCATCAGACAAGTTATTGATTCCTTGTTGTGTACGCATGTGGAACTTTACCCACACTCGCTCATTTTCTTTGTTGATCATACTGAACGTATGACTGCCAAATCCGTGCATGTGTCGATATGAACTTGGAATCCCTCTGTCGCTCATTACAATCGTTACTTGATGTAAAGCCTCTGGTAGAGAACTCCAAAAATCCCAATTGTTATTGGCATCTCGCATATTTGTACGTGGATCTCGTTTTACTGCATGGTTTAAATCTGGAAAAAGCAACGGATCTCTTAAAAAGAAAACAGGTGTATTATTTCCAACAAGGTCCCAGTTGCCTTCCTCGGTGTAAAAGCGCATGGCAAATCCTCTAATATCTCTTTCGGCATCGGCAGCTCCTCGTTCACCTGCAACAGTTGAAAACCGCATAAATAAATCTGTTTGCTTTCCGATTTTAGAAAAAAGTTTTGCCTTCGTATATTTTGTAATGTCGTTTGTTACTGTAAATGTTCCATAAGCGGCTGAGCCTTTTGCATGCATTCTGCGTTCTGGAATAACCTCTCTGTCAAAGTGTGCTAGTTTTTCTAGAAACCAGACATCTTGAAGGAGCATTGGCCCACGAGGCCCTGCCGTCATGGAATTTTGATAACTGGAAACTGGAGCACCGGCCGCAGTAGTCAGTTTTTTCTTGTTGTTTTTTTCTTTATTCATCAAAATTGCACCTCCTAGTTTATAACTATTATAATAACATAATTATAATCACATTACTATAATTACATATTGGATCATGCAGTAATACTTTTACTTAGTTTATAAACAACTGAATTTAAGGAAAATTACGTTTTCGAAATGGTTTTTATTTTTATCATTTAATAAGTAGTAATTGATAATATGTGCGTAATTTAGTGTTGCTAGACGTATTGCAGATGTACGAGAGGGGATGGAGAAGACCTCAGTGCATTGGCAATACCAATTTAAATGTATGTAGAAATATGTTAAAATGTTTTTATGAAAGTGAGGTTGCTATTACTATGTCACTTTTAGATGCAGAACAATTATATGAATTAGTAAATAAATTATCTTTGGATTTTTTTGACATACCATTCCGACATAAGGTAGTGTTTAATCACCGTTTACGAACGACAGGTGGAAGATATATACCAAGTAAAAAGCTAATAGAATTAAATCCGAAGTATTTTTTGGAAATGAATAGGGAGGAATTTATAGGTATTATAAAGCACGAGCTCTGTCATTATCACTTACATATTACCGGAAAGGGCTACAAGCATGGAGACGCTGATTTCAAGCGATTGCTTAAAAAGACAAATTCACCAAGGCATTGTGCCCCTCTACCTTCTGTGAAGAAGAGCTATAGATATACATATGTATGTACCGACTGTCTATATGAATATAAAAGAGTGCGGATGGTCAATGTAAAAAAGTATCGCTGTGGTAAATGTAGAGGCATCCTTAATAAAGTATGATCTAAAAACTTCGTAATATGAGAAGGTATTTTAAATGGTACGTACGGATGTTTATTTAAGAAGGAATTTGGCTGATGGAATTCTGTTCATATATTTTTGAATAAAGTTATTGACGAGACACGATATCCATGTTAAATTATATAAGCGTTTGAAATAATTGTTTTCTTTTAATAGGTACAAGTACTGCTTTACTTAATGATTCTATAAAAAATAAAAAAGCGATTGACATTTAAAAAGAAATGTTGTAATCTAGCTTGTGTTGTAATTGTCCATGTACTGATTGTGGCACAGTGTTAAATTATGAACAATCTAGCCAAAGAGTAAAAGTGGGATAGAAACAACAGTTACCTATTTTTGACAATTTAATAACCTCAAGTATTTTCATTATATTCCACAGTAGCTCAGTGGTAGAGCAATCGGCTGTTAACCGATCGGTCGTAGGTTCGAATCCTACCTGTGGAGCCATCAGGAGAAGTACTCAAGTGGCTGAAGAGGTGCCCCTGCTAAGGGCATAGGTCGCGATAGCGGCGCGAGGGTTCAAATCCCTCCTTCTCCGCCATTAAATGGCCCGTTGGTCAAGCGGTTAAGACACCGCCCTTTCACGGCGGTAACACGGGTTCGAATCCCGTACGGGTCATATTTCACTATGTAACTTTTTTCAAAGTGGTAGTTTGACGAACGAGAGGACAGCTGCAAGTTGCTTGTCCTTTTTGATTTCGTACAATCTTTTGTTGGGCTATAGCCAAGCGGTAAGGCAACGGGTTTTGGTCCCGTCATTCCTAGGTTCGAATCCTAGTAGCCCAGCCAACTTTCACATGGTGAAACATACCGAATCATACGCATTACTACTATATAGTTAAAGTATGGAAGGTTGCTATTAGTAGTAAGTATCGACTCTTAATGAACGTTGCATCTGACATGAAAGCAATCATGTAGATTGTTATTCAGGTTAAATACTAAATGAAGAACTGGACAATATATTATAAAGAGCCATTAGCTCAGTTGGTAGAGCATCTGACTTTTAATCAGAGGGTCACAGGTTCGAATCCTGTATGGCTCACCATTTCCATTATAGATCATACGGTTTTGAGTGTTTTTTGTAGAACTGTTCGATTATTAAACAGTATTAAATACTTTATATGAATTCCTTATCTTCCTTGTTTGAATTGATTATTATATGCGGTCGTGGCGGAATGGCAGACGCGCTAGGTTGAGGGCCTAGTGGGAGGTAATCCCGTGGAGGTTCAAGTCCTCTCGACCGCATTTGAAATTAAGTTTGCATATCGTGGTCGTTTATGTTACAATATAAAACGTTGCTTGATTAATTGAAAAATTAAATGCGGGTGTAGTTTAGTGGTAAAACCTCAGCCTTCCAAGCTGATGTCGTGGGTTCGATCCCCATCACCCGCTCCATTTTGAACTTGGGCCTGTAGCTCAGCTGGTTAGAGCGCACGCCTGATAAGCGTGAGGTCGGTGGTTCGAGTCCACTCAGGCCCATTTTGTTTCTTAGGGAACAAAAAAGTGTTGACAAACACTTTGGTAAGTGTTATATTAGTAAAGTTGCTCCTTGAAAACTGAACAAAACAACTCGTATGTCAAGAGACGAAGAAACACCTCCGTGTTTCTTCGGAAGGTCAGCCCTTCTATTATGAAAGCTGACGATAAATGAAACAAGCTAAGACAATTGTATAAGATTAACGGCGTTAATCTTATTTCAAACTTACTTTTATGGAGAGTTTGATCTTGGCTCAGGACGAACGCTGGCGGCGTGCCTAATACATGCAAGTCGAGCGCGGGAAGCAGACGGAATCCTTCGGGAGGAAGTCTGT